>CAMZKF010000174.1 GCA_947311095.1 uncultured Flavobacteriales bacterium | reverse complement strand
CAAAAAATAATACATCTTTACCTTCGATATCAGCTTCATCTCCATCTCTAAAATATTCAGCGATAGTCAAACCAGACAATGCTACTCTTGCTCTAGCTCCAGGAGGTTCGTTCATTTGACCAAAAACAAAAGTAGCTTTAGAATCTTCTAATTCTTTTTTGTCGATAAGATTTAAATCCCATCCGCCTTTTTCCATCGATTTTTCGAATGCATCACCGTACTTAATAATACCTGATTCAATCATTTCTCTCAATAAATCGTTTCCTTCACGTGTTCTTTCTCCTACACCTGCGAATACTGATATACCGTCATAACCTTTGGCTATATTGTTAATCAATTCTTGAATTAAAACTGTTTTACCAACTCCAGCTCCTCCAAACAATCCAATTTTACCTCCTTTTGCATAAGGTTCAATTAAATCTATTACCTTAATTCCTGTATAAAGCACTTCTGTAGATGTAGATAAGCTTTCAAACTTAGGCGCTTCTTGATGAATACTTCTTCCTGCTGATCTATCACAATCTCCAATTCCGTCAATTGTATCTCCAATTACATTAAACAATCTTCCTTTAACTTGATCACCTGTAGGCATCATAATCGGATTTCCTGTCGCTACGGCTTCCATTCCTCTACTCAATCCATCGGTAGAATCCATCGAAATAGTTCTTACTGAATTTTGACCAATATGTAACTGACATTCTACAACTAAGACTGTTCCGTCTTTTTTTGTGATTTCAACAGCATCTAAAATTGCTGGTAAAGCACCAGCTCCTTCAAAGCTTATATCTACTACAGGACCAATTACCTGAGCTACTTTTCCTTTTAATTGTGACATTTTTATATCTTTTAATAAAATCTTTTATAAATAATTTTCTGCAAAAATACTATATTTTATTATTTGACAATGATTTAAAGGTATAAAAAATTAAATTTTATACACTTTATTGACTTTATTTGTTTAAAACTTGTGTTATTTTCTATTTCCAACTAAATTTATTTTTATTTAATGTACAATATTATACCTATTTGAATATTGAAATAAAACAAAAATTATTTGGTGTATTTCATAATTTAATTTAGCATTACACTCCTATTCCCTTTGATTTAGATACATTTCTACTTATTTTTACCCTATGGATTTTAAATTACATTCAAATTACGAACCAACAGGAGACCAACCTGAAGCTATAAAACAAATAGTTGAGGGTATTAATAGTGGCGTAAAAAACCAAACTTTACTAGGGGTAACAGGTTCTGGAAAAACATTTACTGCAGCCAATGTAATTGCAGAAACAAATAGACCTACACTTGTTCTTTCTCATAATAAAACATTAGCAGCTCAATTATACGAAGAATTTAAGGCTTTTTTCCCTGATAATGCGGTTGAATATTTCGTGTCTTACTATGATTATTATCAACCTGAAGCCTATTTACCCACCACAGGAACATACATTGAAAAAGATTTATCTATAAATGATGAAATCGAAAAAATGCGTTTGAGTTGCTCTTCAGCTCTACTTTCGGGTAGAAAAGATGTTATTGTGGTCTCTTCGGTATCTTGTATTTATGGTATTGGTAATCCTGATAGTTTTAAAAATGGAGTTGTAAATATTGAGGTAGGACAACAATTAGCCCGTAATAAATTCTTACACAAACTGGTTGAGAGTCTTTATTCTAGAACAACTCTTGAGCTAGGTAGAGGTCAATTTAGAGTAAATGGAGATACGGTTTCTATTTATTTAGCTTATACTGACGTAGCGGTTAGGGTTATTTTTTGGGGAGATGAAATAGAATCTATTGAAACTTTTGACCCAACAGACAATCAACTGATTGAGACTTTTGAAAGTTATCAGATATTTCCTGCCAATATTTTTGTTACCAGTAACGAAACCATTAAGAATGCCATAGAACAGATACAAGACGATTTGGTTAAACAATACGACTATTTGAACTCTATTGACATGAAACTAGAAGCAAAAAGACTACTAGAACGAGTTGAATATGATTTAGAGATGATGCGAGAATTGGGATATTGCTCTGGTATAGAAAATTATTCTCGTTATTTTGATGGCAGAGCTGTTGGGAGTCGTCCTTTCTGTTTGCTGGATTATTTTCCTGATAATTTTTTGATGATGATTGACGAAAGTCACGTTACCGTACCGCAGATTAGGGCTATGTATGGTGGCGACCGTTCTCGAAAAACAAATTTAGTTGAATACGGCTTTAGGCTTCCTTCGGCTATGGACAATCGCCCTTTAAAATTTGAAGAATTTGAAGACATTATTGACCAAACCTTATTTATTAGTGCTACTCCTGCCGATTACGAATTAGAAAAATCGGAAGGTATAATTGTGGAACAAATCATTAGACCTACGGGATTGCTAGACCCTCTTATTTTCGTTAAACCTAGCTTAAACCAAATTGATGATTTGCTTGAAGAAATTCAACAAGTAATCGAAAAGAATGAAAGGACTTTAGTTACCACGCTTACAAAAAGAATGGCAGAGGAATTGGATTCTTATTTCTCGAGAATGGGGATTAAAAGTCGTTATATTCATTCTGATGTTGACACCCTTGATCGAGTAGATATTTTAGCCGACTTAAGACGAGGTGTATTTGATGTTCTAATAGGCGTTAATTTACTCAGAGAAGGTCTTGATTTACCCGAAGTTTCTTTGGTTGCAATACTAGATGCTGACAAAGAAGGGTTTCTTAGAAATAAGCGATCTTTGGTTCAAACTGTTGGTAGAGCTGCCCGAAATGTCAATGGAAAAGTATTGATGTATGCTGATAGAATGACCGACTCTATGGACGCTACCATTACAGAAACCAATAGAAGAAGAGCTATTCAAATAAAATATAATGAAAAACATAACATTACCCCTACTCAAATTGTAAAAAACAATGACAAAGTTTTTCAAAACAAAAAAGAGATGAGCAGTTATGACATCAATGCCCAACTGACCGCAGCAGCCGAAAAACAACCGATTTACCAAACTAGAGATGATTTGGAACAAGCCATAAAAGATACTAAAACAAGAATGGAATACGCTGCAAAACAAGAAGATTTTATGGAAGCCGCTAGACTTCGAGATGATTTTTTTAAACTGAAGTCAACTTTTGATGAAAAATACAAATAACCTTATACGGTAATAAACTTCAAAACTCCAGCCTTTGACAAAGTGAAAATCATTTAGAAATGCATGTAGAGTTCGCTGAAAAAATCTAAAAAAACATCTAATGCAAGGCAAAAAAGCAAAATCATTAAAATTACCTAATGCTTTTTAAGGAAATTACCCCCTTTAATTCACCCTTTAAAGGATGTCTTCAACCGTATATTTACAATATTACCCTTTACTTAATTCAGGTTGTAAAAACCTTGTAAAGGCTTACTTTTTGTGAGTTTACAAGTGATAATAATTCAATATTAATCACTAAAAACATAACAATATGAAAAGTAAAAAAAGCGAAAGCGCAAATTTAGAAAACGGAAGACCTACCTTTTTATTAATCGGTTTAATATTTTCACTAGGAATGGTACTTCAATCTTTTGAATGGTTGAGAAGCAGTATTATAATTAAACCGATAAGTGGATTGGAATCGGAAACTCTTTACGAACCTATTCGAGAAATAATTGTCGTAAAACCTAAACCAAAAAATAATTCTCAACCAAAAAAAACGAAAAACAAGGCCGAAGTTGTTGTAACTAAAAAATTAGAAGTTAAAACCATAGAAAACAAGAAAATTATTGATAAAACTCCTGTTAAAATTAATACAGAAATAGCTTTTGAAATCGATTCTACAATTGGTGATTTTGAAGGCGATGAATTGGGCGAAGAACCCGAAACAGACTCAACTTACCAATATGTTGAACTAGAAGAAGTTCCTGAATTTATAGGTGGAGAAAAAGCGATGCTAAGTTTTATTGGAAATAATTTAAAATATCCTAACTATTCTAAAAGAGTTGGAAATTCGGGTAGAGTTTTTGTTAGTTTTGTAATTGACAAACAAGGAAATGTAACAGATGTTGACGTTGTAAAAGGAGTAGATAAACACATTGATGCAGAAGCTAAAAGAGTCATAAAAAAAATGCCTAAATGGAAACCAGGAAAACAAAGAAATCGATTGGTTAGGGTTAGATATACTATTCCTGTTAATTTTGTATTAAGATAATTCTTAATATATTTTGAATATAAATCTAAAAACAAACTTCATTATACAAAAAAAAAGCATTCCTAATTTAGGAATGCTTTTTTTTGTTATTCTATACTCAAATCAAAGTATATTTCAGTTTTAATATTTTTTTCTTTAAGCAATTGCTTCTGCTATCGACTCTACATCGTCGCCTTCGGCAAGTAAACTTAATGCTTTTTCTACATTAATATCATTTATAGAGTTAAACCCTAATTTTACAGCAAGAAGTTCTAATAAATTATATTCATGTTTATCTATATCTCCGTCTGATTGCATCATTTTTATTAATTGAACCATTTGTTCTAAACGTTCTATTTTACTAACAGGAGGGATAACTGAAAACTGAGATGGATTGTCTATTACAGCTTGAATTTGCTCTTCGTTTAACCCTATATTCTTACCTATTCTATTCAATAGTTTTGTTTCCTCTGCGGTAACTACCCCATCGGCATTCGCTATTAATACTAAGTTTTTAAAATGACCTTTATCTTGTGTTCTTTCTCCGTTTTCGAATAATTGAGCTATTGACATATAGTATATTTGTTTGTTTTATATTTTTTTACAAAAATAAAAAGTATTTATAAAAAAAAGCATTTATTCTATAATTAATTTTTGAGTATAATTATTAATGGTT
>CAMZKF010000173.1 GCA_947311095.1 uncultured Flavobacteriales bacterium | reverse complement strand
ATTATTATTATGAAAAAAAATATCATTTTACTTGCAGCTTTTATCGGTAGTTTAACCATAACTGCAAATACAGAACTAAACCATTCGTCTATTACAATAAACGAAACAAAAGCAACAGCAGTAAGAATTACAGTTTCTTTTAATAACACTCCAGTTCCTGGAGCAACAGTAACTATAAAACAAGCCAACAAACAATTGGCAACTGCAAAAACAGATGCAAGAGGAAATGTAAGCCTAAATATAGAAGGATACAACGGTAAATCAGTTGACATTGAAACTACTCAAACAGGTTTTCAAACAGTAATTTTACAAAACGCTCTTTTAAACGAGAAAAGTAAATTTAGCGTCAACCTACAAAAAATGACGCCTAATATGCCTACAATTTCAACAATTAATGTTGGAAATGAAATTGAGAAAGTATATGCTAGCGCAAAAGAAAAAGAAGAAGCTTTAGCTAAAAAAGCAAAAGAAACAGCTGAAAAAACAGAAGCTAAGAAAAAAGAAGCTGAAAAATATAAAGCTGATAAAGAAAAAGAAATTGCTGAACATAAAAAAGAAGCAGAAGACGCTTCTAAAAAAGCAAGCGAAGCAAAAGACAAAGCCGAAGCAAGTAAAGAAAAAGCAGAGCAAACACTAAAACAAATAGAAGAAGCTAAAGCTAAAAGTCAAAAAGATGCCATGGAGGCAAAAAAGCAACGTGAAGACGCTGCAAAACAAAGAGTCGAAGACGAAAAAGCACGTAAAGAAAATGCAGCAAAATTAAAAGAAAATCAAGCGAAAGAAAATGCCGCAAAAGATGCTGAAAAAATGAGAAAAGATGCTGATAAAGAAGCTGATAAAGCCGAAAAAGAAGCTAAAGCTAAGACTAAAGAAACTGAAAAAGTAGCGAAGGAAAAAGCAGACGAGGAAAAAGATAAACTAAAAGCAGAAAAAGAAAAAGCTAAAAAAGAAAAGGATAAAGCTAAAAAAGAAGCTAAAGACGCTAAAGAAAAAGCTAAAAAAGAAAAAGAAGCTGCTAAAAAAGCTGCTGCCGAAAAAAAAGCTGCAGAAAAAGCAGAAAAAGAAGCTGCTAAAGCTAAAAAACTTCAAGAAAAATACGAAAAAGCAACTGCAAAGTTGAACGTAAAACAAGCGAAGTTAGATACTAAACTAAAAAAGATTGAAAAAGCTCAAACTAAATTAGATAGAAAATCAGCTAAAGGAAAAATTACTCCTGCAGACCTAACAGAAGCTCAATTGATATTGGACGGAAAAAAAATAAAAATTGAAGCTGCTCAAAATAAAATTGACACAGCTAGAAAAAAGATTGATAAAAAATTTAAATAAATTTTTATTACCTAAAAAAGCCGTTAGCTCTTTAGTTAACGGCTTTTTTTATATACTCAGTGTTATAGCTTTCCATGCTTAAGCTTCTTTCTGTTTACCAATCTATCTATAAAACACTCTAATAATTTAAAAACTACTTCTATTAAATAGAAAACTTACATTTTAAGCTACTGCATAGTCTAAAAGCTATTACGATTAAATCGAATAATTAAAGTTAATTTATTATTTTTGCCACTTTTACAAAAGACCTCTATTATGCAATTCGAATTAACTAAACAATTTATTGAAGACATCAGTAATGCCATTGCTGAAAAAAACGGTGCTGTTGTTCTTGATTTAATTGAAGGCTTACACCCTGTTGATATTGCAGAAATACTCGACTCTGTCAATTCAGATGAAGCTCAATTCATCTACCAACAATTAGACCCTAAAATTTCTTCATTGGTATTAGTCGAATTAGAAGAAGATGTTAGAGAAAAATTCTTGGCTTCATTATCAGCTAAAGAAATAGCCGCTCAATTAGACAGTATAGATTCCGATGATGCTGTAGATATCATTCAAGATTTACCCGATTATAGAAAACAGCGTGTAATATCACAAATAGAAGATTTAGAACAAGCCGAAGATATAGCAGAGCTACTCGTTTATGATGAAAACGTAGCGGGAGGATTAATGGCAAAAGAATATATTGTTACCAATATAAATTGGACGGTAGCTCAAAGTTTACTAAAATTAAGAGAACAAGCTGAAGACACAAAATACGTTTACACAATATATGTAGTAGATGATGACAATAAATTACTCGGAACTTTATCTTTAAAAAGTTTTTTATACGCTAATAATTCTACAAAAATAAAAGACTTATATCGAAAAGACCCCATATCAGTAACCGTTGATACATCGGACGAAGAAGTCGCACAAATAATGGACAAATACAACTTAGTAGCCATACCTGTTGTTGACAAAGAAAATCATCTGTTGGGAAGAATTACAATAGATGACATTGTAGATATAATGCGAGAAGAAGCCGAAAAGGATTTTCAAATGGCAAGTGGTATATCGGAAAGAATTGACGATAAAGATGGCGTTTTTATACTATCAAGAGCTCGTTTACCTTGGCTACTTATAGGGTTGTTTGGAGGTATAATGGGGTCAATAGTTATTGGCTCTTTTGATGAGCAACTAGAAGTATTACCCATATTAGCTTTTTTTATACCATTAATAGGTGCTATGGGAGGTAACGTAGGAGTACAATCTTCAGCTATTATAGTACAAGGATTAGCTAGCAACTCTCTTTCTGTAAATTCTACTTATGCTAAAATATTAAAAGAGTTAGGTGTTGCACTAGTCAACGGAAGTGTCCTCGGACTTTTAATTTTTGCTTATACCTACTTTACTGTTAGCGATATTCGATTAAGTATTACCATTGCTACATCCCTATTTGCAGTCATTATTTTTGCTGGAATATTTGGAACTTTGATTCCTTTAATTTTACACAAACAAAAGATAGACCCAGCACTCGCTACAGGTCCTTTTATTACGACTATTAATGATATAATTGGACAATTAATCTATTTTACAATTGCAGGTTATTTTTTCTTTTATTAAACTAATAATTTATGAAAATAGCAATTTTAGACAAAGTTCATCCTGTAATTATGGATACTTTAACCCAACACAATGCCTTAATAGATTTACATTACAACACGCCATTAGAAGAATTTAAAACCATTGTTCATAAATATGACGGTATTGTTTTAAGAAGTCGATTAAAAATGGATAAAGCACTTTTAAGTTTGGCAAAAAACTTAAAATTCATAGGAAGACCTGGAGCAGGATTAGAAAATATAGACCTTGATTTTTGTAACCATCACAACATTAAAGTATTTAGATCACCAGAAGGAAATATGGACGCTGTCGGAGAACATACCTTAGGTATGCTTCTTTCTTTATTTAACAATATTAATCGCTCGGCTATTGAAATAAAAGAGGGAAATTGGCTACGAGAAGAAAACAGAGGAATTGAACTCAAAACAAAAACGGTAGGAATTTTAGGTTATGGATTTATGGGAAAAACATTTTCTAAAAAACTAAAAGGTTTTGGAGTAAATGTAATTGCTTATGATAAATACAAGACAAACTATTCTAGCGAATATGTAAAAGAAGTTTCTTTGGAAGAATTTTTTAAACAAACAGATATTCTTAGTATTCATACTCCACTAACATCCGAAACTATCCGAATGGTTGATAGTCGTTTTATTGAACAATTTAAAAATAATATTTTTATTATAAATACAGCAAGAGGAAAAACACTAGTTACAGAAGATTTGGTCGAGCAAATGAAGGCAAAAAAAGTACTAGGAGCTTGTTTAGATGTTTTGGAATACGAAAACTCTAGTTTTGAATTTTTGACAAATGTAAATATACCAGCACCTCTCTCCTATTTACTCAATTCAAACAATGCGCTTATTACGCCTCACATTGCAGGTTGGACGCATGAAGCAAAATATAAAATGGGAAAAATATTAATTGATAAAATTATAGCCTCTATCTTTTGTTAAGCTATTATTTGATTCTACGGAACAATAGTATAAGCCCTTACTTCTCCTGTAACAGAAAACATACCGACAGCTCCTTCGCTTAAATTAGTCGGCACATTGGCTGGAGGAGCATCAAAAATACCTCCCTTATATTGTGTTTGAAATAAAATAGCCACATAAGCATCGTAAGTTTCTTCTGAAATAGCATGTTGAGCAAGCACAATTGTATCACCTGAGTTTAAGTCATCCATTATTGTTAATTGTACTTCATTAAAATAAGTTCCATCAGGTAAATACTCATCGTTGTTAGATAGTTGCTCCGAAATAGAATCGTTTCTTAAAACACCATTTACATATATTTTCCAAGCATAGCTATCGCCAAAACCTGGTAATTCTTGTGTCGAAAATTTAATTTCATATTGTGGACCACTAGAACCTTGACCTCCAGGTCCAGAACCAGGTCCGCCTCCTGAAAGACCTCCACTACCTGTGTAAAGTTCTGCAATAACAGTATCTAAAGCTGGAACGGTATCGCAATAATTTTTAGCGGTATAAGTTTTTCCATTATAATCTATGGTTAACGTGTGTTCTTTATTAAAAGTAGCAACGGCATTTGGTGCTGACTTATAAATACCTGGTGCTGTTTCTAAAAAAGGGGTAACAATTGAACCATCGGAAATAGAAACCGTTGCTCCACTTATTTGCTCAGGTGTATCTGTCGAATAATAATTAGCTGTCATACTCAGTTTTACAACATGTTCTTGAGCATAGGTAGAAAATAAGGCATCGACTACCAACCGCTTATTTTTTTCAGTATTTAAATCTAAATCCAACTCTTTTTTACAACTTAATAAAGCTATAATTGAAAATAATATTATTGTTTTATTTCTCATCTTATTAAAATTTAAAGTTGTAAGTAATTGAAGGTATTATTTTGAATAAATAAAGCATTTCAGCTTTAGCATTTCCTGTATCTTCATCTTGAACAAAATTTACCGTGTATGCATTTGCTCTGTTATATACGTTGTAGATTGAGAATACCCATTCTCCTTTAAACTTTTTAGTTGCATATTTTTTACTTTTTAAAGTTGCAGCCAAATCTAAACGATGGTAAGCAGGAAGTCTTTCTGAATTTTTTTCGGAATAAATAGGAATTGATTGCCCTTGAAAAATATATTTACCTGTTGGCATAGAAACAGCTCTCCCTGTATTGTAAACAAAATTTAACGACATCGAAAAACGTTTATTAAACTCGTAAGATGTAATAAAAGATATATTATGTGGCTGATCATACTTTGCAGGATATTTTTTCCCTCCATTAATCAATGGTATATCTTTAAATACTCTCGAATAAGTATAGCTTAACCAACCTGTCCATTTTCCTGTGTTTTTTTTCGCCATAAATTCAAATCCATAAGAATTAGCCGTTCCAGTTCTAAGTTCTCCTTCTAAATATTGATTCAACAATAATTGTGCATGATCTTTAAAGTCTATTGTATTGTACATTTTTTTATAATAAACTTCTGTTGACAGCTCTATTAAATTATTTTTAACATTCTTAAAATACCCCAACGCTACTTGATCGGCATATTGAGGTTTTACATTTTTACTACTCGAAAACCAAACATCTAAAGGAGACGACGACGTAGAATTTGAAGCCAATTGAATGTATTGTCTTGTTCTATTATAACTAGCTTTTACTGAACTTGTTTCGTTTAGCGAATATTTTAACCCTAATCGAGGTTCTAACCCTCCATAAGAATTATAAATTTCTCCGTCCTTATAATAAGTTGTATCTTTTACTTTGAATTTATCATCATACCCATAAACGGTTGCTTTTCCTATGTTTTGAAAATAAGAATATCGTAAGCCATAAATAGCTGAAAATCGAGTATTTATTTTATGCTCGTTAGAAGCATATATCCCATGTTCTAGTGAGTTGGTATGTGCTGCACTTATTTTATTTTCTACACCGTCAGAACTAAAACTCATATTCCCCGGTGAAATTTCATGAAACGACGTTAGCAATCCAAATTTTATAGTATTCTTAGGGTTTAAATAGTAATTAAAATCTTCTTTTAGATAGTAATCTTTTATATTAGCTCCCCATTCAAATTTATCGCCATCGGCATTCCCTTTTTGGGGAGTGCCTAATAAATAATCATAATTACTGTGTACTAATGTTGTGTTTAAGAATAATTTATCATTAAAGATATGATTCCAACGAATACTAGCTGTAGTGTTTCCCCAATCCATTTTAAATTCTTCGGCTAATGCCAATACATCTTTCCCAAAATAGCCTGAAATAAACAACCTGTTCTTATCATTAAATGTATAATTACCTTTAATATTAGCATCGTAAAAATAAAGTTTTGTTCCTTTTAATTCAGGTTTCTTTTTAGTAAACAAAGGTAAAAACATATCGGCATAAGTTCTTCTACCTGAAATCATAAATGCTCCTTTATTCTTTTTTATTGGCGCACTTAAAGTCAAGCGACTAGAAATTGTACCTATTCCTCCTTGTGCCGAAAACTTTTTCATGTTTCCATCTTTCATTTTTATGTCTAGTACAGAAGCTAATCGTCCTCCATATTGAGCAGGAATACCTCCTTTATATAATTCTACATTTTTTACAGCATCAGGATTAAATACAGAGAAAAAACCCATCAAGTGAGAAGCGTTATAGACATTGGCTTCGTCGAGTAATATCAAATTTTGATCAGCTGCTCCTCCCCTTACAAAAAATCCAGAACCACCCTCTCCTATGGTTTGTACTCCAGGTAAAAGTTGAATTGCTTTAATAATGTCCACTTCTCCCATTAAAGCAGGAATACGTTTTATCTGCTCTATATTCAATTCATTTTTACTCATATCCAAGCTTTCTACATTCTTATTTACAGCTTCTCCAGTGATGACAACTTCCTCAAATGTAGTTGAAGACTCTATTAGCTCTACATTTAATTTTATATTTTTATCCAAAACAATTTTCTTAGAAATACTTTTATAACCTAAGTAAGAATAAACAATATTATAAGCTCCTTTGGGTAATGTTAACGAATAAAATCCATAGCCATTGGTAACTGTTCCCTTGGCTTGATCGGCTAATTTTATACTCGCTCCAATTAAACCTTCTCCATTTTTAGCATCGGTTAAATTTCCACTGATTGTAAAATTTTCTTGTGAAAAAACTCCCATACTAAATGTTAGAAAGAGCATTAAAATACTATTTTTCATTATTTATTTTCT
>CAMZKF010000172.1 GCA_947311095.1 uncultured Flavobacteriales bacterium | reverse complement strand
TATTTTCTTGTACAAAAAAATCGTATGAATGTTTACGAAATTTTACAGAAGAAAAATTAGATTGTATGGCAGATGTACAATCGGATACTTTAACGGGGGCAGTTGTTAGCTATTATTCGGATAGTATTGTCGGCAGTGAAGGTATTTATGTAAACGGAATGCCGACAGGGTATTGGAAGTATTATTATGAGTCTGGTTTCTTAAAAAAAGGAGGAAACTATTCTAATGGAAAATACAAGGAATTTGGAAAACCTATTATCCTTCTGGGAATATAGAATCTGAAGGAGCTTATTATAATTGTAAAAGAACTGGAACATGGAAATTTTATTACGATTTGCCTTCACATCAAATTCATTTTGAAGGAGAAGCTGAAGACGATTTAAAAATAGGCGTTTGGAAAGAGTATAAAGGAAACGGAGAGTTACAAGAAGAGTTTCATTGTTCTTAATGTTCTAGTTTTATTATTTTGTCTGTTATAGATGTTCCATTTTCAAATGTTACAGTCATAAAATATAGTCCAGGCTTCCAATCCTCATTAAAGGTTAATGTTGTAAGATTTTTTTTATCTAAAAGACCTTGAAATATAGTTTTGATTGGTTGTCCCAAGTAGTTTTTTATTTCTATTTTTATATTTTGTTCTTTACTGCTATTTATTTCAAGGTTTAAGATACCGTTAAATGGATTGGGGTATAAGGTCAATATTTTATCTTTCGGGGTTGAATAATTTACTCCAGAAGCTTGGCTATATGCCTTAGAAAAGTTAGGTATTCCATAGCCAATTAAAGAGTCAGGAGCATTGTATTGAGATGAATTTTGTTCTATAAGATGTATTAATTCCATGTTGGTATATTCGGGTAATCCTTGCCACAAACAAGCAACCATTCCTGTTACCATAGGTGCGCTAAACGAAGTTCCATTTCCTCTTTCAATTTGTTCGGAAAAAGGAGAAATATAGTAAGTATCCCAACCTACCGAAGCTATGTTAGGTTTAACGTCTCCGTCTGCCGATGGACCTACACTGCTAAAATCAGCTCGTATTCCTTCTTCGTTTATAGCTGCAATTGTCAAAACACTATCAGCATCGGCGGGTGTCGAAATATATTTCCAAGGGGAGTTTCCGCTATTTCCAGCACTTATAACCAATAGAATACCTTTAGATGCTGCAATGTTAGAAGCAATTGCTATTCGTGTTGTATTTCCATCTAAATCGCTGTAAGTGTGGTTTTGATTAGCATCGTCAAATTGAGTATAGCCCAACGATGTATTTATAATATCGACACCAACCGAATC
Organism: uncultured Flavobacteriales bacterium; assembly: GCA_947311095.1. Taxonomy (GTDB): domain Bacteria; phylum Bacteroidota; class Bacteroidia; order Flavobacteriales_D; family Parvicellaceae; genus S010-51. The sequence goes on along the minus strand of CAMZKF010000172.1, from coordinate 1,398 downwards.
TGCATATTCGGCAGCAGCTATCCAATTGTCTTCTTCTACAATTCCTTCGCTTTCTGAATCCTCGCTTCTCAATAAATGAAAACTAGCAAATGGAGCACTTCCAAAATATTCACCTGGTATGTAGCCCGCTATAATTGATAAAACCGCAGCTCCATGAAAATGAGCGTCGTAAACATAGTTATCATGATCTACAAAATCTTTGGTGCTCAATATTCTATTATCTTCAAATAAATGTTCTAAGCCTCTTGTTTTGTTTACATTAAGAAACCCCGCATCTATAACAGCAATATGCATTCCCTGACCTTTAAATCCGTATTCGTGTAAGTTCGTTACCTTGTGCAAATTGAGTTGGTTGTAAGTTTTTCCATAAGGGTAATGCTCTTGATTATTTGATTGTAAAACAACTTGTTTGACCGGTAGATTTTCAACAGGTATTACTTGGTCAATTTTATCTAAATACTGAACGTTTTTTATTGTTTGAATAAAGGAAATATTATTTAAGGAATTGATGTTTGCAGAATCATTTGTGCTAATGGTAATTGCATTGAGCCACTTTGACTGATTTTGTAAGTGAAAATTATTTAAACTTAATACTGAGTCTATATACTTTTTATTGACAGGTATATCATTTTCTGTGATTATAATATTTTGTTTTTCTCTTCGTATAATAGCTCTTTCAGATAAAAATAAAGAAGGCTCATTTATCGAAAATTCAGAGTTTTGCTTATCTGTAAACTGTATCCAAAATTTTATAGTATCGTTTTGAGCTTCTATAAAAAAAGGAAATAATAGGCAAAAAAAACAAATTAATTTAGTTGCCATAATCTACCAGTTTCATTGTTAATTCAGTTCCTTCATTTATGTCTGTTTTGTCAAATAAATTGATGCTTAAATTTATTTTAGTTTTAAATACCAATCCAACATTTTTAACGTATATTTCTTTCGCTTCTTGGTATTCTATTGCATTTGCATTGTCTTGTTGTATTACGGTTACACTTTGGTCAAAATTGAGATTATTGATAGAGTAGGGCGAATTGAAATTTTGATATTCGTAAATTAATTCGTTGTAGTTATTGAAAGCATTGCCATTCCAAGTTTGATTTTCTTTTATTGGAAATATTAATTTGGTATAACGAATATTTTCTTCTGTTTGATTGTACGTAGATTTTGTTATTTCTCTAGTCCAAACATCTTTTATTTGCCACGCATCGTTTTCGTTTAATTTCCAATATCGTTCAATTCTATAGTTGTCTTTAGAGATAGATGCTTTAACTATTTCTTTTAATAAATAGTTTAAAGTGTCGTGAGCTCCAGTACTGGTGTGGGTAATAGATTCAACCTCAAATGTATTCCAAGTTCCTATTTTAGTAGGAATGTAATCGTAATGCATTTCTACAG
>CAMZKF010000171.1 GCA_947311095.1 uncultured Flavobacteriales bacterium | reverse complement strand
TATTTGTTGACACACACTACAAATATCATTCTTATGAAAAGACGTACTAAAATTGTCGCTACGATAGGTCCCGCATCTTCTAGCAAAGAAGTTTTAAAAAAATTAATAGAAGAAGGAGTTGACGTATGCCGTTTAAATTTTTCTCACGGAAGTCACAAAGATCACATCGAAGTAATTAAAAATATAAGAGAAATCATAAAAGAAATAAATTATCCAATTTCTATTCTCGCCGATTTACAAGGTCCTAAAATTAGGATAGGAACAGTAAAAAATAACAACGTATTTTTAAAAAATGGTGAAGAAATCATCATGACCACCAAAGAAATAGAAGGTACAGCAAAAAAAGTATGTATTACGTACGACACCTTTCCGCAAGATGTCAAAGAAGGCGAAAAAGTATTGGTAGATGATGGAAAAATTATGTTAGAAGTAAAATCGTCTAACAACAAAGATGAAGTTGTTTTAAAAATAATACATGGAGGTAAATTATCCTCTAAAAAAGGAGTGAATTTACCCAATACTAAAATCTCTCAACCCAGTTTAACAACAAAAGATAGAGAAGATTTAGCATTGGCTTTAGAACAAGATGTCGATTGGATTGGATTATCATTTGTACGTTCAGCGAGAGACATTATAGAGCTAAAACATCACATTAGAAAATCGGGAAAAACAGTTCGGGTAATCGCTAAAATTGAAAAACCAGAAGCTTATTAGAGCTCGATGATATTATAAAAGAAGCCGATGCTATAATGGTGGCAAGAGGTGATTTAGGCGTTGAAATTCCAATGGAAAATGTTCCATTAATTCAAAAACAAATTATTGAAAAATCGATAGAACACGCTAAACCTGTTATTGTAGCTACTCAAATGATGGAAAGTATGATAGACAATATATCTCCAACAAGAGCAGAAGTAAACGATGTAGCCAATGCTGTAATGGACGGAGCAGATGCTGTAATGTTGAGTGGTGAAACATCAGTAGGAAAACACCCTAGAGCTGTTATAAATGTAATGAATAAAATTATTATGCGTATAGAAGAGCATCATGAAGAACTTTATTCAAAAGAGATTGTTCCTGTAAAAAATAATAAACGATTTATAACCGATTCCATTTGTTTTGACGCTAGTCGATTAACCAAAAGAGTTGATGCAAAAGCAATAGTTACCTTAACAAATTCGGGTTATACGGCTTTTAAAATATCGAGTCAAAGACCCAAAGCAAGAATATTTGTTTATTCTAGTAACATTAAATTACTAACAACATTGAGTTTGGTTTGGGGAGTAAAAACATTTTACTATGACAAAATGGTAAGCACAGACCATACAATTGAAGACATAAAATACATGTTGAAAAAAGACGGCTACCTTGAAGAGGGAGACCTGATAGTAAATACCGCTAGCATGCCAATAGAAGAAGAAGGAGGGACAAACATGTTGAAGTTAAGTGCGATTGAATAAATGCATTATAATTCATAAAAAAACAATGCGTAAAGTACATTTGTTTTTACGCATTGTTTTTAGAATCATAAATATATTTTAAGTACTTTTATTTTTTTTAGAAAAAGTGGAGAAAAATGGCTAAAACCAAAAAAGCAGTAAAGAAGAAGGTAACTCCTTTAATGCAACAGTACAATCAAATAAAAACAAAATACCCTGACGCTCTATTGCTGTTTAGAGTTGGAGATTTTTACGAAACCTTTGGAAGCGATGCTATTTTGACTTCTAAAATTTTGGGAATTGTTCTTACCGCAAGAAACAATGGTGATTCTAAATTAGAATTAGCAGGTTTTCCCCATCATTCGCTCGACACCTATTTGCCAAAATTAGTAAGAGCAGGTCAGCGAGTTGCAATATGCGATCAATTGGAAGACCCTAAACAAACCAAAAAAATTGTAAAAAGAGGAGTAACCGAGTTGGTAACACCAGGAGTTGCTTTTAACGACCAAGTATTAGACAATAAGAAAAATAATTTTTTAGCTGCCGTCCATTTTGAAAAAAAAGAAGCAGGAGTCGCTTTTCTTGATGTTTCTACGGGGGAATTTTTAGTAGCAGAAGGAAGTATTGATTACATTGATAAATTGTTGCAAAGTTTTAGCCCTAGCGAAGTGCTTTATCAACGAAATTATCACAAAAAGTTAGTAGAAAGTTTTGGGGATAAATTCTATACATTCAAATTAGAAGATTGGGTTTTTACAGAAGATTATAGCAAAGAAACATTATTAAAACATTTTGGAACTGCTTCATTAAAAGGTTTTGGAGTAGAAAAGTTAGATTTGGCTATAATTGCTGCGGGTGCAGCATTACATTATTTAGCCGATACTCAGCACAATAAAATTAATCATATTTCAAAAATTTCAAGGTTAGATGAAGAAAAATATGTTTGGTTAGATCGTTTTACAATTAGAAATTTAGAATTAGTTTATTCTTACAACGAAGGAGCTATTACCCTCATCGACGTTCTTGATGCTACTGTTTCTCCAATGGGAGGAAGGATGTTGAAACGTTGGTTAGTATTACCGTTAAAAGATGAACAATCAATCAACGATAGATTAGATGTTGTCAATTATTTTACCAATCATCAAGATTTTGTTGAAGCCATTACCGTTCATTTAAAACACATTGGAGATTTAGAACGTTTGATATCCAAGGTAGCCGCTGGGCGTATTTCACCTAGAGAAACAATTTACCTTAAATACTCAATTGTAGCACTAGAGCCCATCAAAGAAATGTGCGAAAAGTCTAATAATAAAGCATTACAAAAAATAGCAGATCAAATAAATATCTGTAAATTAATAAGTCAAAAAATAGAAAATGAACTTCAAGATGAAGCTCCCGTTTTAGTTTCTAAAGGAAACGTAATAAAAGAAGGAATTAACAGCGAGTTAGACGAATTAAGAGCAATAGCCTACAAAGGAAAAGATTACTTATTGCAGATGCAAGAACGTTTAATGGAAGAAACGGGTATCGGAAAACTTAAAATTGCATTCAATAATGTTTTTGGCTACTACATTGAAGTAAGACACATGCACACTTCTAAAGTTCCAGATACTTGGGTTAGAAAACAGACTTTGACGCAAGCAGAACGATATATTACAGAGGAGCTAAAAGAATATGAAACAAAAATATTAGGAGCAGAAGAAAAAATTCAAGTTTTGGAAGCTCAACTTTTCGAACAATTGGTTTTTTCTATTGCCGACTATATACAACCTATACAACATAACGCTACATTAGTTGCTCGTTTAGATTGCTTACTTTCTTTTGGGAAGGTAGCAGTAAAACAAAACTATGTTAGACCTCTAATTAATCAATCTAAAGTCTTAGATATAAAAGAAGGGAGACATCCTGTTATTGAACAAAACCTACCTTTAGGAGAATCGTATGTAAGCAACAATGTTTATTTAGATGACAAAACACAACAAATAATAATGATTACAGGTCCTAATATGAGTGGTAAATCTGCTTTGTTAAGACAAACGGCATTAATTACGTTAATGGCTCAAATGGGGAGTTTTGTACCTGCTTTAAGTGCCGAAATAGGTATTGTGGATAAGGTATTTACTAGAGTAGGGGCAAGCGATAATATTTCAAGTGGAGAATCTACTTTTATGGTAGAAATGAATGAAACAGCAAGCATTTTAAATAATTTTTCGGATAGAAGTTTAGTTCTATTAGATGAAATAGGAAGAGGAACAAGTACCTACGATGGAATATCTATTGCTTGGGCTATTGCTGAATACATTCATCAAAACCCTAAAACTAGAGCTAAAACTTTGTTTGCAACGCATTATCACGAACTAAACGACATGGAATCGGCTTTTGAACGGATAAAAAATTACAATGTTTCGGTTAAAGAAATTAATAAGAAAATTATATTTTTAAGAAAATTAGTAAGAGGAGGAAGCGAACATAGTTTTGGTATTCACGTTGCTAAAGTTGCAGGTATGCCAAAAAAAGTAGTGACTAGAGCCAATCAAATTCTTAAAAAACTTGAAAAATCACACTCGGCAGAAGAACTGGGAAACAAAACAAAAGATTTAGCTAATGAATCAGGAATGCAATTGAGTTTTTTTCAATTAGACGACCCAACACTTCAACAGGTAAAAGACGAATTAATAAACATAGATATAAATGCTCTTACACCAATTGAAGCTTTGATGAAATTAAACGAAATAAAGAAAATGGTAGGAGGTTGATTTTAAATTTCCTAAAAAGTCTAAATAATCATTTTAACCCTATTCCAAAGTTGATCCCAATTCCAATAGTCTCCGTCCCAAGGTGGTTGATAAATGTAGCAGAGTTCTATGTTTACATAAATTAAAACAATAATTAAAAAAGCCATTAAATACTTTGTAAAACGATTGTAATATAATGTTTTATGAATAAAGTAAGCGAGAGGTAAGGTTAGAAAACTATAAAATTCCACAAAAGCTCGGTGTCCAAAAGCAGCTCCAAACCACCAAGCCCACCACGAAGCAAATACGTAATAAGCTAATAATATAATAACTAAAATCTTAAAGGCTTCGTAGTTTTTGTTTGTTAACTGCATAAATAAACCAATAAAAGCAAATGTAATTAAAGGAGTATAGATGAACCAACCGTTTTGAACACTAAACAAAACATTGTATAGTTCTGGGCTTCCCCAATTAAAACCCTCTCCTAAATTACCGTAAGAAAACAATATATACTTTCCAGATACTGTATGCCAATAGCTAATTTGAAGCATTATAAAAGTGAGTAAAATACCCACTCCTCCAACTATTGCTAATTTATGATTTAAACAATTCTGCCAAAGTTTTTTCCATTCGTTAGTGCTTGTAGGGATTAAAAATAATAAACCAAAAGCATTATAAGGTTTTACGACTAAAATTAATCCAGAAATTAATCCAACAAGCAATACATACTTTCTAAAACTACGCTCTCGATAGGTCGTGTGAATATAAATAAGGACAGCAAAAATAAAGAAGTTATAGACGTGAGACATTCCCATTTCAAAAGCGCTATAATAAAACAAATTTGTTCCTAAATAGATAATCAACGCACTAATTAAAGCTATTCTTAAATTTTTAAATCTACGGTCTATGATTTTGATTAGCAATACTAAACCAAAAGAAAGGTAAAAAGAAGCGGCTCCAATTACAGCAACGGCATAAGGTTCTGTATAGCCATTGGGGGTGTAATTAGATAGAAGAGCATACAAATGACCCAATAGAAAAAAAGGCGACATGAGTAAGGCAATACCAAAACTAAAGACACTCAAAGGATTGCCATTTTCTAGGGTGTGAATATATGTACTAGGAATAAAACTACCGTCTATAAATAAGCTTGGAAGCCATTGGTAGTAGCCGAGGGAATCTGTTCCATGTGTAATTGTAGTAACGTATGTATGGGTGTGTATTAAATTTGAAATCCAAAAGTTAAACACAAAAATAAAGAGCCCAATGATTAAATATTTATACTTTATTACGAGTGTCATTTTAGAATTACAATAATTATTTTGAGTAAGATTATTTATGAAATTAAAAGACTAATCGAAGCATTGCTTTTACTTCAGTTTTATTCTGTCCATTTATTTCGGCTAGTCCAGAACCAATTGTTTCTACATTGTTGTAGTGCCATTGAGCCCATCTCAGCCAAAGGTCTATTCCTTTTTTTATTCTATACCTAAAGGTCAATTGTATTCTCGTTCCTTTATTAAAATAAGCGGGTATAGAATAGGCGTATAATACATTGCTTTCATAAGCGTAAATACGAGTGTTAAAAGAGTCGGTATCAAATATTGCGTATCTAAATGTAAATGAATAGGGTTTTGAAAGTGGTTTGAAAGTAATATCTTGATAAGCTAAGTATCCTTTTTCTTGTTTGGCACTTCCTCTTTTGTAAGTTTTAAACTGCACCCTGTTTTTTAATTGTACCGATTCTGATATTTTAATTGAAATATTATACCTGTAATACCAACTATCTTCGTTAACTATTGGTGCTATGTGTTGAACATCAAAAGCGGTGTTTTTAGGTTTTATTTTATGTCTTATTCGTCCATACATTTCCAATGTTTTTGACGGTCTCCATTTTATTTGTAGCAAATCGTCGCTTCCATGGGTGTTAGGTTTGTCTGTTGTCGATCTTAACCAAGGAAAACTAAAATGGTCCATATATCCTGTAACTGTCCAAGAGCGATTGGGTTTAGCTTCTAATCCAGCGATTAATCCTTTTTCATTAATTCCTGTGCTACTTTCAGCAAAGGGTCTGTTTCTTAACGGTTGGAAATCTTTTTGAAAATTTCGATACAAAATTGAAGCCGATAATTTAGGGTCTAACGAAGCCAATAATCCGTGCAGTTGAGCAATGCCTCCATTTGCACTTCTAGATACCTCTCCATAAACATTAAGGTTTTTATAAATATAAGTGTAATCTGTACCTATTAAAGTATTTTGATTGTTGTTGAATTGATATTTGCTATAAGGTTGTAATTTTTTATCTATCGTTCCATTGAAATTCATATGAACTCCTGTAACACCAATCCTTAAATTATTGTTGATGTATTTCGCATTTGCTCCAATGTAAGTTTCTTCTAACGAATGTTTGTTTTTTAAAGCACTAACAGTATTGTGATTTCCCGATGTTTGAAAAGATGAAAAAGAGCTTATTCCATCAAAATCACCATTTGTAGTATCTTTTTGAGCAATAGCATTTGCATCTATTTTTTTTCTCGAACCAAAAGCAGTTACTTGCAAGTGTTCTATCGGTTGTAAAGTGATTGCTGCACCTCTCAAAAAATTATTTTCATCAACAGAAGCATAAGGTTTTATTCCTCGTGCATTACGTTTAAACCCCATAATATTTACCGATTTTCTAAATGCCAACCCCGTCCACAAAGTTAAACCTTGTCCTATTTGCATGTGGTAATCTCCTATTGCCAAGGCTTTAAGTTTTCCAAAATTCTTGACGTAAAAATGACCTGAATAAAAATCAAATCCTTTTTGTTGTTGCAGCCCAAATAACTCGGTCGCTTTTTTATTTCCTAAAAAGGATTCTCCTGCATCTTTCTCAGCAGTTAAACCAATACTAATGTTATTCATATATTTGAATCGATAGCGCATATATAATTTATCATTACTACCCAAATACTTTGCGTTCTCACTCTTTTTCCAATCTTCATCTGACAGCTTATCAAATCCTTTTTGATGTTCTAAAATCCGAGTGTACCTAAGGTAAATAGAACTTTTAGCTATTTTCATCATTTCCTCAAAAGAAGTATGAGGAGCATAAAAATCGGTATTAACAGTTACAAAAGGCATTATGTTTCGAATCGTTTGCACATCGAACCCATCGATGGATTGCAATTCGTAAATAGACATTAATTTTCCGTCTTTTTTTTCATGATTTATTAAGTTATTTATTTGAAACTCAGTTAATAATCGTAACTGCAATAAATCTTCTTTTATATCTTTTCTATTAAGATTTATTGGTTTTTCATAAAAAGAACTTAGCACATCTATTAAAGTTGTAAAATCAGTATTTGAACCTTCAACTCCTTGTGCAACATTAAGTAAACTTTGTTCAATTATTTCATTTTTTTCTTCCTCATATTCTAGTTTCTTATTGTTTTGAGAAAAACCAACCAATGCAAAAGCCAAAAAAATAGTTAATGTAAATACTCGATGAAACGATATGCGTTTAAAACAATCCATTTTATGACTTTTTAAACTTATAAGTAAACGATAATTCGGGAGAAAAGCCTAAGGTTTGATGGTAGGAAGCTGCGATGTTTAATTTATACTGTTTCATCATTAATCCAAACCCAAATGAAGCTAGTGTTGGTCCTGTTGCCATACCAGCTCTAAAATAAACTTTATCATTAGCTTTGTATTCTATACCTGTTTTAAGCATGGCTATATGATCTATATCTTTTTGAGTTTCTACAACAACTAATACTTTTTTAGAAAATCGATAATCCATTCCAAACCTCATAATGGTAGGTACAGCTTCGTTGTTATATTCGTTTAATTTTACACGAGTGGGGTTATAAATATGAACGCCAAGTCTAATTTTTGAAGTAATTTTTGCTTGTAAGCCAACTTCTGCCGATAAAACAGACTTAGAACCATATATCCCGCCTAATTTAGTACTTAAATAATCCAATTGAACGCCTCCTGAAAAATTTTCACTCAATTGCAAAGCGTAAGCTAATCCAACCTTGTTTTCTTGATAAAGCGAATAGCCAAAATTACTCCATTGTACCGCCATTGTTCCTTTTTTCATAGGGTGAGCATAAGCCAAACCTATGTTGTTCAATTCTTTAAGTGTAAACTTATTTTGATAATAAACGCCTACACTAGGAGCTTTAAGCCAAGCCAAGCCCGCTTGATTGTGATGCGTACTCCAAACATCGCTGAGCGTAACAGAGGCATGAGCCATACCAGCCGAACGCCCACCAAAATTAGCATTAGATTGAGCACTTACAATTGCTGTTAAAAAATAAAACAATGCAATAAAAATATGTTTTTTCATAAAATAGTGAATTAAGAATACTATTTAATGCTAGCAATTTAAACAATATTAAGTTAAAAAAGGAATTAAATTTATATTTTTTTAGTAAACTACTTTTTTGTCTAAAAAAACCATACATAGCCAATAGAATTTTACTACCTTTGTAAGATTATTTTTAGAAACAAAAACTATGATTTTAGCAACAGTAAATACAATGCAAGCAGTAATCGGTTGGCCTCAAATGGTTTTGGTAGCTGTAGTCGTTTTATTATTATTTGGAGGGAAAAAAATCCCAGAATTAATGAAAGGTCTTGGTAAAGGAGTCAAAGAATTTAAAGACGCAACCAAGGAAGGTTCTGACGACGAATTAGATAAATTAGACTAGTAAAATAATACGGGCGTACCCTTGCTTATTTTTTATAAGAAAAAAATAAGCAAGGGCGGGCTATCCGTTATATCTTTTTTGTTGAAAAAACAAAAAAGGATGCCACTCCTATCCCTTACGCAAAAATTACGTTCGAAAACAAAGGGTGATTTCATGTAAAATAGGCGGTCTTATTTTAACAATAAAACCAAGTATAATTCAAAAAAAAGTAAAATGAAAAACTACACTTCCTTCAAGAGTATAAAAGAAGATATAGCTAAAGGTGAAATATCTTGCGAAGCATTAACTCATGGTTATATTCAAAACATTAAAAATTCTAAAACCAATTCATTTTTAGAAATTTTTGAAACAACTGCACTTGAACAAGCTAAGCTTATAGATGTTAAAATAACAAATAAAACAGCTGGAAAATTAGCAGGAATGGTAATTGGAATAAAAGATAATATCTGTTATAAAGGACATAAAGTGTCAGGAGCATCTAAAATACTTGAAGGGTTCGAATCTATTTATAGTGCCACAGTAGTTGAAAAATTATTAGCAGAAGATGCTATAATCATTGGACGCTTAAATTGCGATGAATTTGCAATGGGAGGTTCAAACGAAAATAGCGCTTATGGAAATGTATTAAATCCATTGGATAACACCAAAGTTCCTGGAGGTTCGTCGGGAGGTTCAGCTGCCGCAGTAAAAGAAGGTTTGTGTATAGCAGCTTTAGGTTCTGACACAGGAGGCTCTATTCGTCAACCCGCTTCATTTTGTGGATTGGTGGGCTACAAGCCTACCTATGGACGTGTTTCTCGTTATGGATTATTAGCCTATGCCTCTAGCTTCGACCAAATAGGTCCTTTGACTCACAATGTAGAAGATGCAGCTTTAATTACCGAAGTTATAGCAGGTATAGATGCTTACGATAGTACCTCTTCTTCTGAAGAAGTTGAAAATTATTCTCAAAAATTAGACAATTTACAAGGTGAAAAATTAAAAATAGCCTATTTAACAGATTGTTTTTCAAGTGATGGATTAGATACTGAAATTAAAACTAAAACATTAGCCGTTATAGAAGGTTTAAAAGAAAAAGGTCATACAGTAGAAGGAGTTGATTTTCCTTTACTTGATTATGTAGTTCCCAATTATTACATTCTTACAACAGCCGAAGCATCGTCTAATTTGTCTCGTTACGATGGAGCTCGTTATGGATATAGAAGCCCTAAGGCTGTAGATTTGGAATCAACTTACAAATTCTCTCGTACAGAAGGCTTTGGAATAGAGGTGAAACGAAGAATAATGATAGGGACATTTGTTCTTAGTGCTGGTTATTACGACGCTTATTATACTAAAGGTTTAAAGGTAAGAAACATTATAAAAACTAAAACCGAAGAAATATTCAAAAACTACGATTTTATTATTTTACCAACTACACCAACCACTGCATTTGATATCGACGGAATAAAAGACCCTATCGCAATGTATTTGCAAGATATATTTACCGTTCATGCAAATTTAGCAGGAATACCAGCAATATCTCTTCCCTTAGGACATCATTCAAATGGAATGCCATTTGGAGTGCAAATTATGGCAAAATCTTTCGACGATGCTCAATTGTTGGCTTTTTCTAATGAGATGCTTAAAAGAGATTGATTATATCAATCAATAACTTTATTGTGCTGAATTATAGTGTTGTTGAATTTATGGGGAAATGGCAATTGTCAATATTCAAGGAGTTGTCACTTAACAAATATTAACGAATATTACTTCAATAAAGAATATTGCTTGTACTATATTTGTTTAAATTTAATTAAAACAAATATGAAAAAAATAGTAATTACAGGATTTGCTTTCGCAGCAATATTAGCATCTTGTGGAGGTGGAGAGAACAAAATAGAATCGGAAACAGCCAAAGAAGTCCATGTTTCAGAAGTAAAATCTACAACAGAAACATTTAAAACATTAAAAGAAGGTAGTGTGGTAAAATGGATGGGGTCTCACCTTGCTGGAGTAGGAGCTCATCATGGTGTTGTAACAATAAAAGAAGGTGAAGTTGTTGTCAATAACAATAAAATAGACAACGCTAAATTTATTATAGATATGACTTCTATTCATACTTTTGATTATGAAAAAGGTACTGAAGATTATGGTAAATTAGTTGGACACTTGGGAAGTGATGACTTTTTTGATGTTGCAAAATTTGCAACAGCATCATTTGATTTAACCGAAATAGAACCCATCGAAGGAGAATACAATTCTAAAGTAACTGGTAATTTAACCATATTAGGGCAAGAAAGAAGCATTACTTTTGATGCTGATATTTCTGTTTCGGACAATGAAATAATTATAAAATCTCAACCGTTTACTATTGATAGAACGCAATGGGGAGTTGAATACAATAAAGAAGGTACAGTCGATTTGAACCCTGATTTTATTATTAGTAATGAAATTACTTTTACAATTGAAGCGACAGTTTTAAAATAAAAATAAAAAAGAGAAAAGTTATTCCGTTTAAATATAGTCTAATTTTTCTCTTTTTTTAAGATTTAATACTCAAAGCTAATCGAGTTTAAGTGATAGATGTAATAGAATAACGCACTTAAAATTAACGCTAACAAAACATATTTATTAACTGCTATTGAATTATTATTCAAATTTATATTCTTAAATTCTACTAGACTTAAAATTTTGTTTTCCATATCGAGAAGATATATGCCGTCATTGGGGATTGCAATGGAATATTCTAACAATTGTCTTCTCGTACTTTTATTGGTTATAGATATAGCCGATTTTCCAGATTTAACTTCTACAATGTAAATTCTCCCATTTTTAGTTACTAAATAATCAATGTTTAGTTTTGAGGTGTTGTGTGAGTTTCCAATTTTATATTTGTGCTCAAATTCTACCTGTTCTCCTATAATTTTAAACCCTTTTTTAGTTAAAAATCGAGCTGCTTCTTTTTCTAATTTTACCCCTCTTTTAAACCTTCTTTTTTGCAATCTTCTTTTTTTAAAAGAGCTAAACCACATTTTAAGCACTAAGATTACCAGTAAGCAGATGAGGGTAATTAAAATACTATTCTCCATATAAACAAGCTAGTTAGAGTGTTTTTACGTATTAATATTGTTAATCATTAATGCTTGGAGAGAGCCACCTTTCCATTTTTTTATACGGTATGTTTTTTCTTTCAGAAAGGCTTTCTACTTGGTCTAGCAGTATTTTTCCAACTCCAAAATATTTACTTTTAGGATGTCCAAAATACCAACCACTTACTGAAGAAGCAGGGAACATAGCCAAACCTTCGGTTAATTCTACTCCTGTATTTTCTGAAGCATTTAACAAATCAAATAATCCTATTTTTTCGGTGTGATCTGGACAAGCTGGATAGCCAGGAGCAGGTCTAATTCCTTGGTACTTTTCTTTAATTAATTCTTCATTCTTTAGCTTTTCATCTATAGAGTAGCCCCAGTCTTTTGTTCTTACTCTGTGGTGTAGATATTCAGCGAAAGCTTCGGCTAAACGGTCTGCTAAAGCTTTTAAAAGAATCGAATTATAATCGTCGTGATCTTCTTCAAACTTTGTTATATATTCTTCTATATTTAATCCCGTAGTCACAACAAAAGCACCGATGTAATCTTTAATCCCAGTTTCTTTTGGAGCGATAAAATCAGTTAAACAATTATTTGAAGCTTTCTTCGATTTTTTTAGTTGTTGACGCATTTGACAAGATAAAAGAGCTACATCAGTTCTACTCTCGTCGGTATAAATTTCAATGTCGTCATCATTGACCGAATTAGCAGGAAATAATCCGAAAACAGCATTGGCTGTAAGCCATTTTTCTTCTACTATTTGTTTTAGTAATGCTTGTGCGTCGGCAAATAGTTTTGTCGCTTCTTCTCCTACAACATCATCGGTTAAAATCCGAGGATATTTACCAAAAAGTTCCCACGTTTGAAAAAAAGGAGTCCAATCGATATAATCGACAAGTTCTTTTAAATCAAAGTTTTTAATCACTTGTATTCCCAATTGATTTGGAATCGTAATATCTTCCTGTTTCCAATCTATTTTTATTTTATTGTTACGAGCCTCTTCTAGTGAAATATAAGCTTTTTGATTTAATTTTTTTTGATGATTTTCTCTTACTTTTTCATACTCACTTTTTAATTCAGAAATGTATTTATCTTTATTTTTTCCCAATAAATTTTCAACAACACCAACCGACCTAGAAGCATCGAGAACATATACGGCTTGAGCATTTTTTAGATGAGGTTCTATTTTTACAGCAGTATGAACTCTAGAAGTAGTTGCTCCCCCAATCATTAAAGGGATATTTAATCCTGCTTGTTCTAATTCCTTAGCGACATCTACCATTTCATCTAGAGAAGGGGTTATTAACCCACTAAGTCCAATAATATCTGCACCTTCTTCCTTTGCTCTTTTGATGATTTCATTACCTGGAACCATTACTCCAATGTCAATTATTTCGTAGTTGTTGCAACCCAGTACAACTCCCACTATGTTTTTTCCAATGTCATGAACGTCTCCTTTTACAGTAGCCATTAGTATTTTTCCATTACTGGAGTTTCCTTCTCCTTTTTCTTCTTCGATATATGGAAGTAAATAAGCAACTGCTTTTTTCATTACTCGTGCCGATTTTACTACTTGGGGTAAAAACATTTTACCTTGACCAAATAAATCACCGACTATATTCATACCCGACATTAAAGGACCTTCAATTACTTCGATAGGTCTAGCATACAATTGTCGGCATTCTTCTACATCGGCATCGATAAATTCTGTTATCCCTTTTATTAGAGAGTGAGAAAGGCGTTCTTGAACAGAATTAGTTCTCCATTCTAATGTTTTTTCTTCTTTTTTTCCAACGTTAACCACGGATTCTGCAAAATCGAGTAAGCGTTCGGTAGCATCATCTCTTCTGTTTAATAATACGTCTTCAACTCGTTCTAATAATTCTTTGGGAATGTCGTCGTAAACTTCTAACATGGCAGGATTTACAATTCCCTTATCCATACCTTCTTTTATGGCATGGTATAAAAAAGCCGAATGCATTGCTTCCCTTACAGTGTTGTTTCCTCTAAAAGAGAAAGAAACGTTACTAACCCCTCCACTTACGTGAGCTCCAGGTAAGTTTTCCCGTATCCAACGTGTGGCTCTAAAAAAATCTAAAGCATTGTTATTGTGTTCTTCAATGCCCGTTGCAACAGGAAATATATTGGGGTCAAAAATAATATCTTGCGGAGGGAATTTAACAACATCGACCAATATTCGATAAGAACGCTCGCACATTTGTATTCTTTTTTCGTAAGAATCTGCTTGACCATCTTCGTCAAAAGCCATTACGATTGTTGCAGCTCCATATTTTTTTATCAATTTAGCTTGGCGTATAAATTCTTTTTCTCCAGATTTTAAGCTAATTGAATTTACAATGCATTTTCCTTGTACACATTTGAGTCCTTCTTCTATAATTTCCCATTTAGAAGAATCAATCATAATTGGCACTCTTGAAATATCGGGTTCGGATGCAACTAAATTCAAAAAATTGGTCATTGCTTCTACACCATCTAACATTCCTTCATCCATATTTATATCGATGATTTGCGCTCCTCCTTCAACTTGGTTTCTAGCTACTTGCAAAGCTTCTTCCAGTAATCCTGTTTTTATTAATCGAAGAAATTTTCTGGAACCTGTTACATTTGTTCGTTCGCCTATATTTATAAAATTTAGTTCAGGTGTTACTACTAAAGGTTCTAATCCACTCAAATGTAAATAAGGAATGTTATTCCATTTATATTTGTATGTCCCCTCGTATTCTGGATGTAAACTCATTATTTTTTTTAAATTAGTGAAAACTGATTCTATCAAACGAATCTTGGAGTATTGTTGCAAATGTATTTAAAATATTTTGTATTTTTAGTTTCTTTTTTTGCTAATGCTATTCGAAAGGTAAGGGAATGGGGTAATATATTTCAATAGCTGTGTTTTCTTGATTGTAAATGAGCAAAAATGTTTTCTATCAATTATTGTTACTGTAACTATTGTTACTGTCGATTATCCAGAACTCAGCTACCTTTGTTGAGAACAAATAAAAAAGCGATGGGATTATTAGATATTTTAGGATTAAGAAGAGAGAAGGTAGATTTTAAATCACTGTATGATAATGGAGCGATTATAATTGATGTTAGAACGCCAGCAGAATATAAATCTGGACATTATAAAGGTTCTATTAATGTCCCATTGGATACGATATCAAAAAAGATGAAAGATATCAAAAAGAAAAACAAAACGGTTATTGCTGTTTGTAGAAGTGGAGCTAGAAGTGGAAGTGCTACAGCTCAAATGAAGCAAAACGGAATAGACGTTTATAACGGTGGTCCTTGGACAAGCTTAAGTTCTAAATTGAGCTAAGGCTATTTTTTTCAATACGTTCAACATTTGTTGGGCAAATAGTAGTGTTTTATTTTTGTTAAAAACCAAGTCTAATTTATTTTAGATTTGGTTTTTTTCGTTTATACTATTAGTTGAATTTATAAACCTCTTATTCTATATTACTTCTTTGATTATGCTCCTCTTCAGGTGTCTCAGCAGAAGGATTATAAAGTTTAACCTTGTATTTTGAGCAAAAGAATAAAACATTTTAGTATCAGCTTTTTTTCTTTTTTTTCGTTATTTTTCTTGTTTGTTTTTTAAAATTAATTGATTAGTTTCACTACGTTGTTCTCTTTTTTATTTACTAAAGTTTCGCACCTAAAATTAAGCTACTAATTTAGTCTGTTTTATTGGGTATTCCAAACTTTTTAAAAAATTAAGATTTTCTGAAT
>CAMZKF010000170.1 GCA_947311095.1 uncultured Flavobacteriales bacterium | reverse complement strand
TTATTTTTTGAAGAAAAGAAGTGAGAAAAGAAACTATTTATTAGGCGTATTTAAATGTTAAGTTGGTATAACACCTAATTAACATTGAAACGTATCTAATAAAATCATTTTTCGCTTGTGTACCCAAGACAAAAAAGAACATCCCTTTACGGCTATTTCTCTCCAATTAACGGAGATTCTTTTGTCTACGAAATTGAAGGGACGACAAGCGAAATATTTTATTCTTATTTAAAAGAATTTTCAAAATATAAACCTAAAGAAGTAAAGTTAATCATTATTGATAACGCTGGTTTTCACTCAATGAAGAATTTTGATTTACCCGATAATATTATTTTAATTAGGATACCGCCATATTCACCAGAACTAAATCCTAGCGAAAAAATATGGCATTATATTAAGCAATATTACAAAAATACTGTATTTGAAACACTTGATAATGTTAAAAGTTGGCTGCATAATTTTATTCTTGAAAAATTAAATTCATCAATTATAAAATCAATAACAAATCACGACTTATTCGTTGAAGAATTTATGGCGCAATTCAATTTCTAATTGATATTAGATACCATTTTATATAAAATAAAAGCAGGTAGCTATGAAGCATTAAGCAAACTAGAAAAAGATTTTTTAGCTAATTTTTAATTTTATTATGTGTGTTTAATGGTATTTAGAGTTGATTGAAAAACAGTTACTATTAATTACAAGAACGCATTAATATGATAACAAAAACAAGTAGTGATTATCTATTTTTATCTATTCCTTTTTATTTTATTGCGTTAGGGATAGTAGCAATTGTTTGAGCTCTTTCTTGTTTTTTTTTAGAAAAAACAAGAAAAGCGAGTGCGAATAGCCCGCTCGAACGCCCAAGAATTAAACTGACTTAAAATTCGCTTAATCAACAGCTTTTTAATGGTTAATTGGCATAAGGTAATTTTTAATAACACGCACAACCTCATCGTTCCACAACATTCGATAATGTCCGATTCGCTCCATTTTATGAAGTTCTATTTTTTTTATATTTTTTGAAATATCTATTGCGTTTTGAAAGGGTAAAGCTTTGTCAAACTTGTCGTGAATTATAATTGCTTTTTCAAAATTTGCTTTCTTTGTAAGCGTACGCTTACGTTAAAACAATTAATAAATCCTAATTCCCCCCATAACCCAAAAAGGAGTAGCAACTTGGTTACTACTCCTTTTTTAAAACTTATTGTGAATAAAATCAACAATATTTAATTTAGTATAATTGATAAATTAATCCAATCTCATTTTAATTAGCATGTCTCTTTTCTTTTTGATATAAGTTTCAAATACAAATTCTTTTTCATTTATCTTAATCACTTTTGAAGGGTAAAATTGATAAATTGGAATTCCTTTTGGATCGTTTTTAGATAATTTTACAGCGCGAGTATCTAAAATAGAAACCTTAGAAACTTCTCCTGTTTTATCGTCTATTCTATAAGCTGTTAAAAAACCACCAGCTCCATCTCTATGAAATTTAGGAACTTCATTGGTTGGTAATTCAAGATTCTTTACGTTATCTAAAAAGTATAAATAGTGGTAATCGTTTGCGAAAATATATTCGAAAGACATATTTCCTCTTCCTTTTGATCCTCTTTGTCTTTTTCCTAATTTCTTCATCCAAACCAATTCTCCTTTTGGTCCTATTTTAGTAATCAACATATCATTATAGTAATAAGTATAGGTAGTTTGCCCTGTTTTAGAATTGTAATGAGAAACAACATAGTACTGTTCTGCTGTCAAAATAATACTTCCGTCTTCTAAAAAGACTAAATCTCTCATTTCAAGATTTTTGAAATCAATACCTCCCTTTGCATCTTTTTTGTTGTTCTTGTTTGCTTTTCTATCACTTACATAAGAGTTTAAAACTGAAACTGGTATTTCGTGACTTATTTTATCTTTTATTTCTCCATTTTCTCCTAGTTTAAACACGAATACTCCATCGGCATTTTGAGTTGATTTCGACTTGTTGTAAAAACCTGCACAAACCATATTATCTTTAGCATCTTGATACAAAGATATACTATTGATTCCTTTACCCTCTAAATCAATTTTTGAAGCAGTCATTTCGGCTGAACCAGCTTTCACTTTTATCAATTCTATATGATAGTTTATTTTACCTTTTATGTATCTTTTAGCTTTATCAGTATTGTAAACTAGTGCCATAACATATGCGTTTCCCTCGTTGTCGATTGCATAATCTAGGTTATCCATTTTACTTTCTGTGTAAGGCATTTTTACGTTTTCTTTCCATAGTTCGTTCAATCCTTTTTCGTAAACAACCATACCTATTATGTCTTTACTTTTAGAATCATTTTTAACGGTAGGTACTTTACGATAGGTAACAATTAATTTTGTTTCATCATAAGACTTCATAAAATCAAACTTATCTTGTACACCAAAGCTAAAACCATTGATAGACCCAAATGGAGCTCCAGAAAGTTTTCCTTTTACAGAGATAATTCTTTTTCCTTTACTATCTAACGTTAAGTTGTTAAAATCAATTTCCTTTACAAATAATTGCTCTGTTTTACGTGGTTTGTCGTAAACGGAGTAAAACATATAGTAGTGTCCTTGAAACTCTTCTACTGCTTCTAAAGAGAAGGGTTCTTTCATTGCTATTACTTTTACTTTCTCTTGACCTAATGAACTTCCTACAGAAAAACGTTGTAAAAATATTTCTTTTTTACGTATTTTAAAAGCGTACATTTCTTCTCCATTCTTACTTGTAAAATAAAATTTCTTCCCATCTACAACTGGATATGGTTTTGATGTTTCGATTGAGAAATCGTGTGATACCTTTGGTGTTTTTTGTCCAAATAAACTACTAACACTTAATGTAATTAGCAATGCTGTTACTATTTTTTCATATTTTTGTTTATTTTTTCGTCAAATTTAACATTATTTCACTCAATACACTAATTTCATTAGTTAAGTTTTAAATAGCATATCCTTACCTACTTGCAAATAATAATGCTATTAACATTGAAATGGAATAAATTATGAGATACAAGAGTCAACTTAAGATTTGTTTCTTTAATTTTTATTTAAAATCTACAATAGCCAACTTCTTTTTCTTTCCTTTTTGGGTGTAAAGAAACATTTCTTTTTTATTTATTTGTTGCGAATACTTAGGGATAGGATATGTATTCTCTTTGCTTCCGTTTATTAAAATCTCTTTTTCAATCTCCCCTTTTGAATTTACAGTAGAAATAATTGTAAGTTTAGCTCTTTTATCTTTTTTAGTCATTTGTTTTAACTCTTCTTTAGTGTAATACTGACGAGCCGATTCGTTGTATATTAGACATAAATTATTGTCAATAACTTGCAATGCATAAGAAGATGCAT
>CAMZKF010000169.1 GCA_947311095.1 uncultured Flavobacteriales bacterium | reverse complement strand
TTTCAATTTAAGGAATCCAATTGTCTTTTCCAAAGTCTGGTTTACGTTTTTCTAAAAAGGCATTGCGTCCCTCTTTAGCTTCTTCGGTCATATAAGCCAATCGAGTTGCTTCGCCTGCAAAAACTTGCTGACCAACCATTCCATCGTCGGTTAAATTCATAGAGAATTTTAACATTTTGATTGACGTTGGCGATTTAGCTAATATTTCTTGAGCCCATTGGTAAGCTGTTTCTTCTAATTGCTCGTGAGGAATTACCGCATTTACCATTCCCATATCCAACGCCTCTTGTGCTGAATAATTTCTTCCTAAAAAGAAAATTTCTCTAGCTTTTTTTTGACCAACCATTTTAGCTAAATAAGCAGAACCATAACCTCCATCAAAACTAGTAACATCGGCATCGGTTTGTTTAAATATTGCATGTTCCTTACTTGCTAAGGTTAAATCGCAAACCACGTGTAAACTATGACCTCCACCAACAGCCCAACCTGGAACTACAGCAATAACAACTTTAGGCATAAAACGAATCATACGCTGAACCTCTAAAATATTTAAGCGATGTTGACCGTCTCTACCTACGTATCCTTTGTGTCCTCTAGCATTTTGGTCGCCTCCACTACAAAAAGAATAAACTCCATCTTTGGTCGATGGTCCTTCTCCCGTCAATAAAACAACTCCTATACTAGTATCTTCTTGAGCATCGTAAAAAGCATCGATTAATTCAGAGGTTGTATTTGGACGAAATGCGTTTCTTACATTCGGTCTATTGAAAGCGATACGAGCGACTCCTTTACATTTTTTATAAGTAATATCTTCGTATTCTTTTACTGTTTTCCAATTCATTTTTTTAGAATAAAAGACTCAAGACAAATAGACTTAAGACTTGATTTATATAAAAAAAAGGGAATTGAAAATATTGAATCAACTCCCTTTTATTTGTTTGAGTATAACTACTTTAATAAAGCTCTTGCAATGACTAATTTTTGAATTTCTGAAGTCCCCTCTCCTATGGTACATAGTTTAGAATCTCTAAAGAATTTTTCTACTGGAAATTCTTTAATGTATCCATACCCTCCAAATATTTGAACTGCTTCTGTCGCTGCCATTACACCAACTTCTGATGCTTTGTATTTTGCCATTGCCGAAAGTTTCATTACATTTTCTCCTTTCATCAATTTATCGGCTGCTTGATACAATAATAATTTTGCCCCTTCAATTTCTGTTGCCATGTCGGCTAACTTAAACGAGATACCTTGAAACGATGCTATTGGTTTTCCAAATTGCTCTCTTTCTTTGGCATAATTTATTGCTGCTTCTAAAGCTCCCTCTCCTATTCCAAGACCTAAAGAACCGATAGAAATACGTCCTCCATCTAACACTTTCATTGCTTGAATAAAACCTTCTCCTAATTCTCCTAAAATATTATCTTTATGAACTCTGCAATTATCAAAAATCACCTCTGCCGTTTCGGAAGCTCTCATACCTAATTTGTCTTCTTTTTTTCCAGCTTTAAACCCTTCTGTTCCTCTTTCTACAACAAAAGCGGTCATACCGTGTGAATCCAATAATTCTCCAGTACGAACGATTACTACCATAACATCTCCAGATTTACCATGTGTAATAAAATTCTTAGAACCATTAATCACCCAATAATCTCCATCTTGTTTGGCGGTACATTGCATTCTTCCAGCATCAGAACCTGTGTTTGCTTCTGTCAATCCCCAAGCTCCTATCCATTCTGCTGTCGCTAATTTTGGCAACCATTTTTTCTTTTGCTCTTCGTTTCCAAATTTTAAAATATGATTGGTACATAACGAGTTATGAGCTGCTACCGACAAACCGATAGAACCACAAACTTTAGCAATTTCTCTTATTACCATTATGTATTCGTTGTACCCCATTCCTGCTCCTCCATATTCTGTAGGAACTAAAACTCCCATCAAGCCCAATTCTCCTGCTTTTTTAAACAGTTCTACTGGAAATTCTTGAGATTCGTCCCATTTCATAATGTTTGGACGGATTTCTTTTTCAGCAAAATCTTTTACCATTTGCTTTATCATACTTTCGTTTTCTGAAATATCAAAATTCATATCTGTGTGTGTGTTTTAGAAGCCTTAAGACTCTTTAGATTAGAAGAATCAGACCTATTATGTAATCGTTTTAGTAACTTATTAAACTTGTTATTTTATCTGAATATTTTTTTAATTTTTCTGCACCTTCTAAAAAAGCCAAATCAACTAAAAACGAATATCCAGCAATATTCCCTCCTTGCTTTTTTATCAATTCCGAAGCGGCAATTGCTGTTCCTCCTGTCGCTAATAAATCATCATGAACAAGGACATTCATTCCCGCTGTAATTGTATCTTCGTGCATTTCTATTTCGGCACTTCCGTACTCTAAATCATATTTGTGACTTATTGTTTTGTAAGGTAGTTTCCCTTTTTTACGTATAAGAATAAAAGGCACTTCTAATGCCATTGCTATTGAAAACCCAAAAAGAAAACCCCTACTTTCGATTCCTGCTATTGCATCTATTTCCCCATCTACTTTGGCTACAAACTCTTTTACAATTTCGGCTGAAAGAACCGCATCTTCCAATACTGGCGTTATGTCTTTAAACATTATTCCTTCTTTAGGAAAATTAGGGACGTTTCTAATTGCTTTATCAATTCTCTCTTGTAATGTCATTATTTTAAATTAAAATATATGCTTCAAAGATAAATAATTCTTAATTATTTAATCGTTAAATATCTTTTTATTTTCTCATACAATTTATCATCAACCAGCACTGATTTTTTTATATCTTCTATTTTTTTATATTTACCATGGTTAGCTCGGTAAAGAATAATAGAATTTGCTACACTCCATTTTATATACGGGTGCGATTTTAAACCTTCCTTTGAGACTAAATTTATATTTATTTGTTGCACCAAAGAAGAATCTACCTCGATTAAATTTGGGTTATCTTCAAGAACTTCTTGTTTTACACCGTAAACTTCTAGTAGTTGTTCTTTTTTGTAAAAACCTCCTAACTTAGTCCTATAATCAATTATTTTTTTTGCATAATAACGCCCTATTCCTGTAAGTGACATCAACTCCGATGTATCAGCTTTATTTAGATAAACGATTTGCTTTTTCTTTTTATAAATTTTAATTGCCGTATCGTTCTTTACATTGACTGGATATACTTTTAAATTGCAATCTGTTTTTTTAACATAAGCTTCTGAAAACATAGATTCCTCCACTATTTTCAATTGATTTTCAGCTAATTCCCATGTTGCATAAGCATTAGAATAATATTGGTATTCTTGATTTGATTTTCGATAAAAAACTTGCCCCAATTTTTCAAACCCTTTATAAATTGGCTTAGCAGCTCCTGCAATAAATACTCGATAGCATTTTTTATGTTCTTGCTTTTCTTTTAAGTCAGCAATTACAACATAAGGAGCTAACTGTTTGTATTTTATAGCATCAACTACAAAAAGCTTTTTTAAATCTTCTTTTTTATAAAAATGAAAACCTGAATTTCTAAAATTTAAAATAGACTGCGCTTGTTTTTGAGAAAAACCTAATTTTACCCAAGCGCTTTTACCTATCACATTGGGATCGAATTGAAATAAATCAACTGCTTTATCTTTTACTTCTTTTTGATATTCTTGCTCTATCTTTTCTATTTTTTCAACAGGCGCTAACTCTTCTACTTCAACACTCACAGGCTTTACATCGTAAAGCCAATCATCAACTCCATAAAACAGAACCAACACAAATAAAATAAAAATCAAAACGGCAGTTCCTTTTCTTTCAGAACTCGTTGTTGCTAGTATTTTCTTAAAGTTTAGGGGAGTCATTTAGGGAAATATTTTTTTATAAAAACAAATTAAAAGCAATTCCCCCTACCTCAATCTATCCATAGATTTAATTAGTTTTTCGTCTGCTTTAATTCCTCTATTTGCTAAAAACTGAAACACTAAAGCAGCAACAGGAGAAAACATTCCTACACCATAAGTAATATTAGTTTCCATAGTTCCTATTCCGTCTGCTATTTTATCCGAATCAATAAAAATAAAAATAAGGGTAATTAAAATAATTAAATAATTCGCCTTCCCTAAATTTAGTTGCTTTTTTCTGTTTTTAAATTGTGAAATAGTTATAATTCCAATTCCCATTGACAATGCCAACACTACATAATAAGGGAACCAAACACTTACAGAAGGTACTTTTTGAGACATTCCAAAAGCATCTAAAACCAATACATCTCCATTAAATGGAAAGGTAGAAAAAGGAAAAATAAAAGCTAGCCCTAGACTAATAACGAGCAATGCTAAATATACGGTTTGAATTCTTTGTATCATAATTATTTATTTTGAATTAACAAAGGTAACAATTCTTATTAAATTATTACATAGCTTTTTAGGTTTTACATGCATTAATTTTATTCATAATCAAGGTAGAAAAACAAGTCGCAACTCGTTAATATATATTTTCATAACGATGTTATGGATAAAATCTAAAATACTATTTAGCTTCAGTACAAATCTAAAAAACGAACTTTCACCCCAAAAAAAAGACGAACTACACTGAACACATACAAATAAAAAAAAGCAAGAAATCTCTAAATAATTGTAATATTCCGTAAAGCTTTGTTATTTTTGAGGAAAACAATATTATTTTTAATTATAAATGAAAAATTACATCAAGTTTTTAGCATTAATAAGTATCGTATTTATAGGTGCGTGCGAGAGCGATAATCAAGAAACTAATTCAAAAGAAAAAACAGTTTCTAAAATAATCAAAGAAGAGAAACCAAAAATAGAAACACCTAGTTTTAACGAAGACTCTGCATTTCTATATGTAAAAAAACAAGTAGATTTTGGACCTAGAGTCCCCAACACAAAAGAACATGACAGTTGTGGAGCTTGGTTGGCTAAAGAGCTTGCTAAATATGGGTTTGACACCATTGTACAAAGAGGAAAAGTAAGAGCGTTTACAGGCAATGTTTTAAACATGCAAAACATAATAGGACAGTATAATAAAGCAGCAAAAGAACGTATAATGTTTTGTGCACATTGGGACACTCGCCCATTTGCCGACCGAGATACCATCAATAAAAACAAACCAATTGACGGAGCAAACGACGGAGCAAGTGGAGTTGGCGTACTGTTGGAAGTAGCAAGACAAATCAGCTTAAAACATCCTAACATAGGAGTGGATATTATATTTTTCGACACCGAAGATTATGGAGCTGTAAAAGTAAGCGAAACCATGCAAGATTTAAGTAGCATGACCGATTCGTGGTGCTTGGGTTCTCAATATTGGTGCAAAAACCCTCCGATTCCAAATTACAATCCCAAATATGGAATTTTACTAGACATGGTGGGAGCTAAAAATGCTATTTTCCCAAAAGATGCCGTATCGAGACATTATGCAGGAGGATTAATGAATAAAGTTTGGTCTGCAGCTCAAAACCTTGGGTATGGAAATTACTTTGTAAATCAACTCTCAGGTGCATTAACCGACGACCATACTTACATCAACGAAATGACAACCATCCCCGTTATCGATATCATTCATTATATTCCCAATGGAAATTATGGGGACTTTGGAAAATTTCACCACACCCACGCCGACAATATGGAAATTGTAGATAAAACAACATTAAAAGCAGTAGGACAAGTAATGCTTCATGTAATTTACCAAGAATTATAAATCATACAAGTCAAAAATTAATTGTACTTTAATTAAAACAACATGAAATTGAAAACATTAGGAGAATTTATTATCGACCGTCAACAAGATTTCCCTGGCTCTAGCGGAGACTTATCTAGAATTATTAGTGCTATCCGCTTAGCATCTAAAATTGTAAGCCAACAAGTTAATAAAGCTGGGCTGGCACGTCATATTTTAGGAGGCGCTGGCACCGAAAACATACAAGGCGAAGCTCAACAAAAATTAGACGTATATGCCGACGAACGTTTTATTGAAGCTTTAAACAATAGAGGCAATGTTTGCGGAATAGGCTCGGAAGAAAATGACGATTTTATAGAACTAAATAAAGACGGGAAATACATTATCCTTATGGATCCTTTAGACGGCTCTTCAAACATCGACGTAAACGTATCAATCGGAACTATATTTAGTGTTTGCAAAAGAAAAACAGAAGTCGGAAAATCCGTAGAACTAAAAGACTTTTTACAAGCAGGAGACGACCAAGTAGCCGCAGGTTACGTACTATACGGTTCATCTACAATGATGGTTTACACCACAGGTAATGGAGTCAATGGCTTTACTTACGACCCAGGAATTGGCGTTTTTTTCCTATCTCACCCAAACATGACATTCCCTAAAGAGAATAAAATATATTCGATGAACGAAGGAAACTACAACAAAAGTTCAAAAGGCATTCAAGATTATATAGACTATTGTCAAGAAGTAGATGAAAAAACAAACCGTCCACACACAGGAAGATACATAGGCTCTTTAGTCGCCGATTTTCACAGAAACTTAATCAAAGGAGGAATTTATATGTACCCTGCAACCACCTCTTCACCCAATGGAAAATTAAGACTATTGTACGAATGTAACCCCTTAGCCTTCTTAACCGAACAGGCAGGAGGAAAAGCAACCGATGGAAAACAACGTATAATGGAAATAAAACCAACTCAACTACATCAAAGAGTTCCTTATTTTGTAGGAAACACAGAAATGGTCGAGAAACTAGAGTCTTTTATCGCCAAAGAATAACTACATCCAATTATCCTCATAACCGATTAGCATTTTGGGTTCAGGAATAGACACTCCTTTTATTTTTGTTTTTATGAATAAAACTAGAAACTTGTGAATTTACTCTATTTTAATTTGGGCGTTCGAGCGGGCTATCCACTATATCTTTTCTCTAAAAAAAGAGAAAAGGATGCCGTTTTTATCCCTAACGCAAAAAGACAAGACAAAAAAATATAAAATTCTTAATGCAAAAATAAAATCGTACTACAAAAAAAGATACACAATATGAAAAACCTCTTAATAGCCTTCATTCTTTTAATTAGTGGCAAAACATTTTCGCAAAACCCACAAATAAAATACGAAGAATACAATTTAAAAAATGGATTACATGTTATCCTACACGAAGATCACACAACTCCAATAGTTGGCGTATCAGTAATGTATCACGTAGGTTCAAAAAACGAGAATCCAAACAGAACAGGATTTGCCCATTTTTTTGAACACCTACTATTTGAAGGAACAGAAAACATAAAAAGAGGAGAATTTTTCAAATACATTGAAAATGCAGGAGGTAGAAACAATGCCAACACTACAAAAGATAGAACATTTTATTACGAAATTCTACCCTCAAACCAATTAGATTTAGGATTGTGGCTAGAATCTGAAAGAATGATGCACGCCGTAATCGACCAAGAAGGAATAAACACACAAAGAGAAGTCGTAAAAGAAGAAAAAAGACTACGAGTAGATAACAGACCGTATGGAGGTTGGCTTGCTGAGGTATCTAAAAGAACCTACACACAACACCCTTATAAATGGGCTGTAATTGGTTCAATGAAAGATTTAAACGCAGCAAAAAAAGAAGAATTTATAAAGTTTTACAAAACATTTTATGTCCCCAACAATGCCATTTTATCAATAGCTGGAGATTTTGACACTAAAACATTAAAAAAACAAATTAAAGCTTATTTTGGTGCAATTCCCAAAGGAAAATACCCCATCCCTAAAATTACGACAGTCGAGCCTCCATTAAAAAAAGAAATTAGAGACACCATATACGACAACATACAACTTCCTGGATTGGTAGAAGGGTATAGAATCCCCCAACAAGGCACAGACGATTTTTACGCCTTGGAAATGTTAAGTGATTTATTGACCTCTGGAGAAAGTTCCCGCTTGAATAAAAAATGTGTACAAGAAACCGAAAAAGCAATGTATGTATATTCCTTTCCTTACAACACCGAAGACCCTAGCCTATTTTTCTTATTCTCGGTTGTCAATGGAGATACAAAACTAGAAGCATTAGAATCGGAAATTGACAAAGAACTTTCTAAGGTTAAAAATGAATTAATTTCAGATGAAGAACTACAGAAATTAAAAAACTCAATAGAAAGTAGTTACATCTATAATTTTAATTCTGTAATTGGAATTGCCGAAAACCTAGCAAATTACCACATGTATTTTGGCGACGCTAATTTAATCAACACCGAATTGGAACGATACCTAAAAGTATCAAAAGAAGACATAAAAAGAGTCGCCAACAAGTATTTAGTAAAAGAAAATAGAGTTGTATTGTATTACTTACCAAAAGAAAATAAAGATGAAAAATAGAATTTTAAATAGCGGATTACTCCTTTTGGTTATTCTCTTTTCAGGCTGTTCTTCGAGTAAAATAGACAGAACACTAGCCCCAAAACCAAGTGAAGCGCCAGTTATAAACATACCCAAACCTGTAGAATTTACACTCGACAATGGGCTAAAAGTTTTTGTAGTTGAAAATCATAAACTTCCAAAAGTCACCTTTCAATTAACGGTAGATATAGACCCTGTCCTAGAGAAAAACAAAGTAGGCTTGGGAAGTCTTACAGGCAAATTAATGGCAGAAGGAACAACAACAAGAACCAAAGCTGAAATAGATACTGAAATAGACTATATTGGAGCAGACTTATATACTTACTCGGGAGGAGTCTATGTATCTTCGTTGAGCAAATATGCCGACAAAGTATTAGACATCGCAAGCGATATTATTCTTAATCCTTCTTTTCCAGAAGAACAACTAAAGAAAAAGAAGAAAAAAATGCTTTCGAGTATCAAAATGATACCTAGTAATGCTAATGCTATTGCTAGCAGGGTAGAAAAAGTATTGAAATATGGCAAAAATCATCCCTACGGAGAAATACAATTAAAAAAACACATCGATAATATATCAATAGCCGATTGTAAACAATATTACGAAACATACTTTAGACCCAACATTTCCTATTTAGTTATAGTAGGAGACATCACAATTGAAGAAGCTAAAATAAAAGCAGAAAAATATTTTGGCAATTGGAAAAAACAAGATGTCCCAAAACACAAATATAGCTTCCCAAAACAAGTTTTAGAAAACAGAGTTGTTTTTGTGGAAAAACCAAATGCAGTACAGTCTTTAATAAAAGTATTCTATCCATTAGACTACAAACAAGGTTCACCCGATGCTTCGTCAGTAAGTGTGATGAGTAGTATTTTTGGAGGTGCATTTTCTAGCTACTTAAATGCAAACCTTAGAGAAGACAAAGCATATACCTATGGAGCAAGAGGGGGAGTAAGACCCGATCGTTTGGTTGGTTCTTTCGGAGCTTCGGCTAGTGTGAGAAACGAAGTTACAGATAGTGCTATTGTTGAGTTTTTAGTAGAAATGGAACACATTAGAAATCAAAAAGTAAAAGAAAAAGATTTAAAAAGAATAAAAAACAATATGAATGGAAATTTTGCTTTATCATTGGAAAAACCTAAAACAATTGCTCGTTTTGCTTTAAATACAGCACGCTATAATTTACCTGAAAATTATTATCAAAACTATTTATCACGCTTAGAAGCTGTTACCATTGATAGCGTTCAAAAAGCCGCAAAAAAATACATAACTCCAAAAGCAAACTTTATTCTTGTAGTAGGAAACAAAGAGGTGTTAAAACATCTAAAACAATTTGACACTGATGGAATTGTCGAAGTTTTAGATATAAATGGTAATCCTAAAATAGAATTGAAACCTGCCCCAGCAGGAATGACAGCTAAAAAAGTAATCGAGCAATATTTTTATGCTCGAACCGATTTATCAGATATGAAATCAGTAAGAAAAAAGTTTGCAAAGATAAAAGATATCACCATTGTTTCCGAAGCTACAATTCAAGGAATGACGCTAAAAATGACGACAAAAAAAATGCGCCCAAATTTACTATTATCAGACGTATCTATGAACGGAAAAAGCATTCAAAAACAAATTTTTGATGGAGTAAACGGCGTATCGATAGGAGCACAAGGAACAAAACAATTAAATGCTTATGATTTAGAAAAAATAAAAGAAGAGGCAATTATGTTTAAAGAATTAAATTATAATAAATTTGGTAACAGCTTAACTTTACTAGGAATTGAAAATAGATTAGGAAAAGAAGGTTACAAAATAGAAGAAATAAATGCTAAGGGAGAAACCTCTTATCAATACTACGACATTAACACAGGTTTACTCTATTACACTTCGAGCATAATTATAGGTCCTGACGGAAAACCATTTAATGTCAATTCCCAAAAATCAAATTATAAAAATGTAAACGGAATATTATTCCCTTTTTCGAGAACAGAACAAGCAGGAGAACAAATAATCGATTTAACAGTAAATAAAATAACTCTTAACTCGGGCTTAACAAAAGGAGACTTTAAATAATATAAAACAATTTGTTTAAATCACATCAGAAGCCCCTAATTTCTTCCCATTAAAGTACTTTTATTTTCTTATAGAAAATAAAAGTACTTTTCAGAAAACCTCAAATATCACTCATCATATAAAAATCTAATATTTCTTTTAAGTCCTGAAAATTTAGTCCTTTTAACAGCTGATTTTCTAAATATTTCTTGAAACAAGGGTTGTTCTAAATCTATCCAATCAGACTTTGTTAGTTTTAGTAGATCAGGGTGTGGTTCAAACCAAGGCTCACTATGCTGCAACGAAAACTTGTTCCAAGGGCAAACATCTTGACAAATATCACAACCAAACATCCAATCATCAAATTTATTTTTCATGGCAACAGGAATAGCATTTTTAAGCTCTATTGTAAAATATGAAATACATTTACTCCCATCAACAATCTTAGGATTAATAATAGCGTCAGTAGGACATGCGTCAATGCATTTTGTGCAAGTTCCACAAAAATCTTTCACAGGACTATTGTTATAATCCAATTCTAAATCGAGAAGCAACTCTCCTATAAAGAAATACGACCCCTGTTGGCGTGTAAGCATTAAACCATTTTTCCCAACCCAGCCAATACCTCCTTTACTCGCCCACGCTTTATCCAATACAGGTGCAGAATCTGTAAAATAACGACCTCCCACCTCTCCTATTTCCTCTTGAATAAAATCAAATAAAGCTCGTAGTTTTTTTTTTATCAAATCGTGATAATCTTTTCCGTAAGCATACTTTGAAATATGAGGAGCTTTTGCATCTTCTTGTTTTTTTTCGGAGTAATAATTATACATTAAAGAAACGACACTTTTAGTTCCTTCTACCAAAAGATTAGGATTTAATCGTTTGTCAAAATGATTTTCCATATAAGCCATTTCTCCATTGGCATTAATTTTTAACCAATGTTCCAAACGAGGCGCTTCCTCTTCCAAAAAACCAGATTTTGAAAACCCCACAAAAGAAAACCCCAGTTCAAAAGCTTTCTTCTTTATTAATTCGGTATTTTGGGTTTTGTTCACTGTACAAATTTAAAATTAAAAAGAGCATAATTCCCAAAACAATCATCAAATATATTTACTTTGAAAAAATATAATTGGAAGGACTTATGCACAATCACAAAAAAAAGCACAAAAAAATAGCAAAAGACAATTAGTATCTTTATTTTTGGGGTGCAATTAAGAATGCAAAAATAAAATATATTATGAATTTACACGAATATCAAGGGAAACAAATATTAAAGAGTTTTGGTGTTGCAATCCAAGAAGGAGTTGTAGTGGACAAACTTGAAAATGCTGTAGCTTCTGCTAAAGAACTTTCTGAAAAAACAGGAACAGAATGGTACGTAGTTAAAGCGCAAATTCACGCAGGTGGTCGTGGTAAAGGAACAGTTGAAGAAACAGGTTCTCACGGAGTTGTTTTAGCTAAGGGAATTGACAAATTAGAAGGAGTTGTAAAAGGAATTTTAGGAGGTCACTTAGAAACTGCTCAAACAAATGGAGTTGGAAAAAAAGTTAATCAAGTATTGATAGCTCAAGATGTTTATTACCCAGGCGATTCTGAACCTGAAGAATTTTACATGTCTGTTTTATTAAACAGAGATTCTGGAAGAAACATTATCATGTATTCTACAGAAGGTGGAATGAACATTGAGGAAGTTGCAGAAAAAACACCTCACTTAATTTTTAAAGAAGAAATAGATCCAAAAGTCGGATTACAAGCTTTTCAATGTCGAAAAATAGCATTTAACTTAGGGTTAAGTGGTGTAGCGATGAAACAAATGACTAAATTCGTTGCCGCTTTATACAGTGCTTACGTTGGTTGTGATGCTTCAATGTTTGAAATAAATCCTGTGTTAAAAACTTCTGACAATAAAATTATTGCAGTAGATGCAAAAGTATCTTTAGATGATAGTGCTTTGTTCCGTCATAAAGATTATGCTGCACTTAGAGATTTAGCAGAAGAAGATCCGATTGACGTAGAAGCTACGAATGCAGGTCTTAATTACGTAAAACTTGACGGAAATATAGGCTGTATGGTAAATGGTGCTGGACTAGCAATGGCTACTATGGACATTATTAAACTATCTGGAGGTGAACCTGCTAACTTCTTAGACGTAGGTGGTACAGCAGATGCAGAACGTGTTGAAAAAGCTTTTAACATTATTTTGAAAGATAAAAATGTAAAAGGTATTTTAGTTAATATTTTTGGAGGAATTGTAAGATGTGATCGTGTTGCCAATGGAATTGTTCAAGCATACAAAAGCATTGGAAATATTCCTGTTCCTATTATTGTTCGTTTACAAGGAACAAATGCAATAGAAGCAAAAGAAATTATTGACAATTCAGGATTAAATGTACACTCTGCAATTACATTGCAAGATGCAGCTGATAG
>CAMZKF010000168.1 GCA_947311095.1 uncultured Flavobacteriales bacterium | reverse complement strand
TATTGAAGCCGATATCAATGAGCTAGAAAGCTATGAAGAACGACAAATGTTTTTAGAAGATTTAGGTTTGACAGAACCAGGGGTAAGTAAATTAATAAAATCAGCATATTCGTTATTAGATTTATATACCTATTTTACCGTAGGAGTAAAAGAAGTAAGAGCATGGACAATTCATAAAGGAATGACTGCACCACAAGCTGCAGGAGTTATTCATTCCGATTTTGAAAAAGGATTTATTAGAGCAGAAGTAATCAAATATGAAGATTATATAAAATATAAATCAGAAGCAAAGATTAAAGAAGCAGGAAAATTACAAGTAAACGGTAAAGAATATGTCGTAGAAGACGGAGATATCATGCATTTTAGATTTAATGTGTAAATAGTTGGCTGTTAAAATACTTTTTTATTAAAATCATCGTTTTTGTACAATGATAAAAGTTTTTTTATGTTTTGTGTTCTTGCTTGGTTCAATACAATTCTTTGGGCAATATGGAGGAAGGCAGACTTATCAGTTTCTAAATTTTACTAATTCCGCTAGAGTAGAAGGAGCAGGAGGATATTTAATAGCTGTTAAAGATAATGATGCTACTTTGGGAGTTGAAAATCCCTCACTGTTGAATAAAACAATGCACGGTTATTTAGCATTCGACTATGTCAATCAATTTGCAGGAGCAAATTATGGATTTACATCTTATACAAAGCATTACGACAGTATAGCAACTACGTTCAATGCTAGCTTGCTATATGCAAACTATGGAAGATTTCAATATGCCGATGTAGAAGGTATTCGAAATGGATTGACCTTTATGGCAAGTGATTTTGATTTTAGAATTGGAGCAGGAAAAGAAATAACAGAACGACTTTCATTGGGTGCTAATGTTAATTTATTGGCTAGCTTTTATGAAAAGTATAACTCTTTTGGTATAAGTTCTACATTGGGAGCGAATTATTACAACAAAGAAAAAGAATTTTCAGTCGGATTGGTACTTAAAAATGTAGGATATCAACTAAAATCTTATACAAAAAAGAATAAAGAAGCATTACCTTTCAATGGCGTTATTTCAATCTCAAAAAAATTAGCACATGCACCCCTTAGAATGACGCTGACTTACCATAATCTTCAGAAATTTAATTTACTTTATTACGATCAAAATGCTCCAAAAGAAAAAGATCCATTAACAGGAGAATTGATAGAAAAGAAACCACCTGGATTTGGGAAAAAAATAATGCAACACCTTGTAATAGGAGGGGAACTGTTGTTTACCCAAAACTTTAACATTCAAATTGGTTACAATCACAATATTCGATATTTAAATAAAACGAATGCAAAAGCTGGAGCTACTGGACTTTCTTTCGGAGTAGGTTTTAAAGTGAAAAGATTCCATGTTGCTTATGGAATCGGAAAACGACACATAGCAGGAACAAACAATCACATTACGATTTCAACTCGAATAGGACAGAAATAGATAAGCGTTGTTATTAAAACGGAAGCCCCCGCACATTTTTTTAAGAAAATAAGAGACGAAAAGAAACTATTTATTAGGGGTATTTCAATACCAATGTGGTATAAATACAAGATTAGAACCTTCATAGGTCTTATGTGCAAAAAAAATAATTATCTTTACAAGTTCAGAAAATAGCACTGTATTTTTATGGAATTTAGAATAGAATCAAAAGACGAAGCAACCAAAGCAAGAGCAGGGGTGATAAGCACAGCACATGGAGAAATAGAAACACCTATTTTCATGCCTGTTGGAACAGCAGGGACAGTAAAAAGCGTTCATCAAAAAGAACTTACAGACGACATTAAAGCTCAAATTATATTAGGGAACACCTATCATTTATACCTTAGACCAGGATTAGATATTATAGAACAAGCAGGAGGGTTACATAAATTTATGCATTGGGACAAGCCTATCCTTACCGATTCGGGAGGATATCAAGTATATTCATTGTCTGGAACACGAAAAATTATAGAAGAAGGAGTAACTTTTAAATCTCATATCGACGGGTCAAAACATTTTTTTAGTCCCGAAGTAGCAGTCGATATTCAACGTACCATCGGAGCCGATATTATAATGGCTTTTGACGAATGTACCCCTTATCCTTGCGACTATTCTTACGCAAAACAATCCATGAAAATGACCCATCGTTGGTTAGACCGTTGTACCAAACACTTCGATGCAGGACAAGGTAAATATGGATACTCACAAACCTTTTTCCCCATAGTTCAAGGAAGTACCTACAAAGATTTAAGAAAAGAATCAGCCGAAACAATCGCATCATTTGAAAGAGAAGGAAATGCAATCGGAGGACTATCTGTTGGAGAACCAGCAGAAGAAATGTACGAAATGACCGAATTAGTTTGCGATATTTTGCCAAAAGATAAACCTCGTTACCTTATGGGAGTTGGAACACCCGACAATATTTTGGAAGGAATAGCCTTGGGAGTCGATATGTTTGATTGTGTAATGCCTACTAGAAATGCCCGTCACGGAAGCATATTTACCAGCGAAGGCATGATTAACCTGAAAAACGCAAAATGGAAAGACGATTTTTCTCCTCTAGACCCAAATGGAACATCTTATGTCGATAGTTTTTATACCAAAGCTTATGTCAGACATTTATTCGCAGCAAAAGAAGCATTGGGAATGCAAATCGCTAGTATTCACAATCTTGCATTTTACTTATGGCTGACAGGAGAAGCTCGAAAACAAATAAAAGCAGGAACTTTTAAAGCGTGGAAAGAAATGATGGTTCCAAAATTAAAAACGAAACTATAAATACTATAATTAGGGTGTTGCGTTTTCGTTAAAAAAAACGAAAATGCCGGGCTATCCACTATATCTTTTCTTTGAAAAAAAGAAAAGGATGCCGTTTCTATCCCTAACACAAAAGAATCTAAATATTAAAATACAATAAATTAGATTTAATCTGTTCATAAACAATGAAAATAAAACGATTGATTTAATATGAATTATTTTTTTATTAACCTAAATAACTTTATTGATAAAATAGCGAAAAAATAAGAATCACCTTTTGTTTCTTAAAATTTTAAAAAATATTAGTAGCTTGAAAATTTCAAGACACCATAAAAATGAAAAAATTAGATTTATATATCATCAAAAAGTTTTTAGGAACTTACTTATTTATGATAATGGCAGTCATGAGTATCGCCATTGTAATTGACGTAAGTGAAAAACTAAGAGATTTTACAGATGAAAGTAATAGCATTGGTTTTTTTGATGTCGCCTTTGGATATTACCCTTATTTCTTTCTACATTATGCCAATTTATTTAGTTCGCTTATAATATTCTTATCAGTACTATTCTTTACTAGTTTTATGGCACAGCGTAGCGAAGTTATAGCTATATTAAGCAATGGAGTTAGTTTTGCTCGCTTTACTAGACCCTACATGATTGTATCTACATTCTTACTCATAATTGCCTTAGGAATGAATCATTTTATAGTACCTCATTCCAATAAAAAGCGATTGGATTTTGAAAGCAAATACATCACCTTAGTAGAAGGAAATTTTAAAAAAGTAACCGTAGAAATAGATTCCAACACCATTGTTAGGTTTGATTTAATCAATACACGTCACAACAGAGTTAATCGATTATGGGTGGAAAAGTGGAGAACAAACGAAAATGGAGTTTACGAACTCTATCGAGATATGCAAGTCAATTTAGCAAATGGAGACAGTATAAAACACAATTGGACGTTAAAAAATGTATTTATTCGAGATATTACAGCAAACGGAGAAATAATACATCGCTACGCTCTAATAGAAGATACATTGCTAAATTTCAACACTAAAGATTTAGCTCAAAGAAGTAATATTATGGAATCTATGAGTACTCCAGAATTAATAAAATTTAGAGACATAGAAAAGAAAAAAGGGTCAACACTATTAACCAATATCGAAATCGTACTTTACGAAAGGACAGCTTACCCCTTTGCGACTTACATACTAACACTTATAGGAGTAGCAGTATCGTCTCGAAAATCGAGAGAAGGAGTTGGAAAAAACTTAATAATAGGATTGATAATTAGTGTAACCTATATCTTTTTTATGAAAATGACAACCGTCGCATCTACCAATATTGGATTAGCTCCAAAAATAGCAGTATGGGTTCCTAATGTTATCTTTGCCTTTATGGCTTTGCTACTTTATTTACAACGAATAAAAGAATAATTTTTTTTAAAAGCAACCCTTAACTATTTCTTAACGTTAATAAAGAACAAGAACTAGAGTATGAAAAAATTACAAATTATATTTTTATTATTAAGTATTTATTCCAATTACTTTTCTCAAGCTGTTTCTATAGGGTCAGGTAATTTAACCACCTGCAATGGTGTAATTCATGATACTGGAGGAGCTGGAGGAGGAGGTTATTCGAACAATGAAGATTTTTCTATTGTAATTTGTAGCGATGATCCTCTAAAGAAAATAGTTTTAAATTTACAGAATGTAATTTTAGATCCAACAGTAGGAGCAGGAGGAGCAGCAGGTGTCGATTATATTCAAATTTTTGACGGAGTCGATAATACAGCTACTTTATTACATACTGTTCAAGGGAGTTCAGTTTCAGGATATTTAATTTCACCTACTTTAGCTAATACAAGTGGCTGTTTAACCGTAGTATATCATTCTAACGATGTAGGAACTGGAAATTTTACATTAGCAGTTAGTTGTGAATATTCCTGTCTTAACCCTTTTGCCGCAGCAACGGCTAACCCCGATACAATTGCTCGAATATGTAAAGGAGAAAGCGTTACTTTTGATGCCTCATCTTCTTTTGCCCAACCAGGATTTAATTTAGATATGTACTATTGGGATTATGACGAAGGGGCTGACCTAGATAGTATTAGCGGAGTAACAACAACTCATGTATTTAATAATGAAGGAGCGTATAGCGTATTGCTAAAAGTACGAGATGATAATCCAGATTTTAGATGTTTTAATACCAATGCAGTCGAAATGGTAGTGTTGGTTGCTCCCGATCCAATATTTAATCCATTAGATGTAGGTTCTTCAGTGTGTTTAGGGGAGTCTGTTGTTCTTACTGCATCACCTTCTCAATATTCACAATCTTGGACGGACTTACCTTCTCATGATTTTGGAGGAGCTGTATATATTCCAGATCAAGTAGGTTCTTGTTTTAACTCTACGTTAGATTTTGCGTCTTTTGGAAATGGAGCTCAATTGACGTCAATCAATGATTTATTAAGTTTGAATATGAATTTTGAACATTCTTATATGGGAGATTTATCAATTAGTATTATTTGCCCAACAGGACAGAGTGTACTACTTCATGATCAAGGCGGTTCAGGAACTTTGTTAGGAGTTCCTATCGATGATGAAACTTCTGGACCTGGCGTAGGTTGGGATTATTCATGGAGTCCTACCTCTACAAATGGGACATGGGAAAGTAATGCCGCTAGTAATACTACATTGCCAGCGGGAACTTATCAAAGTGAAAATTCTTTAAATGCTTTAATAGGTTGTGATCTAAACGGTACATGGCAACTTCAAATATGTGATAACTTAGGTTCTGATGATGGTTATATTTTTAGCTGGAGTATGGATTTTAGCCCTAGCTTATTACCAGGTGTATCATCATTTACTCCTCATGTTGGTTTACAATCAGACTCTTCATTTTGGGCGGTAGCACCTAACTCGGTTATGTCTGCAGATGGGAATATACTTACTGTTACTCCTACATCTAGTGGCTCTTTTAATTATTCTTATACGATTATCGATAATCATGGTTGTACTAATGATACTACTGTTTCGGTAACCATAAATCCAAATCCAACTACTAATGCGGGGCTAGATGCAACAGTTTGTACTAATGTCCCTTTTCAGCTGGGAGCAAGTGTTTCTCCAAACCCTGGAGCTGTAGTTTATTCTTGGAGTCCTGCAACAGGACTTTCAGATCCTAATATTTCAAATCCAACGGTAACAACAGCAAATAATGTAACTTATACTGTTAAAGCATATAAATCAGGTCATCCCTTATGTTTTACCGAAGATCAAATAGACGTTACAGTAACTTTACCTCCAACGGCAGGAACAGACAATAGTATAGATTTGTGTCAGTCAGACGTACCTGTTGATGTAACAACATTGTTAGATGCAACAGCTACCGCAGGAGGAGTTTGGGAAGATGGTAGTGGAAATTCTACTACAACTTTATTTAATCCAGCATTATTGCCAACCGATACCTTGTTGTATATAAC
Source organism: uncultured Flavobacteriales bacterium (assembly GCA_947311095.1). Taxonomy (GTDB): domain Bacteria; phylum Bacteroidota; class Bacteroidia; order Flavobacteriales_D; family Parvicellaceae; genus S010-51. The sequence goes on along the minus strand of CAMZKF010000168.1, from coordinate 9,103 downwards.
AGGAGATGCTTCGGTTAGTTGTACAGATACAGCAAAAATAGCCATACAGGTAGCCTTACCTTTTGTCTTAAACCAATCTAACGATACTTTGATTTGTGAGAATGGAACTGCTGTTCTTAGTGTATCACCAACAGGAGGGTTTGAGAATACTTTTACAGAAACTTGGAATCAAGGATTGGTAGGGAATGGAGCTCATTCAGTAATGCCTTTGGTGAATACTTGTTACGATGTGTTTGTTACAGATGGCAATGGGTGTATTTCTCAAACAGAAACAATATGTGTTACCTTAAAAGATCCATTGATAATATCAACGTCAGGCGATGTTACAATTTGTGAAGGTTTAAATACTTCTTTGAGCGTTCCTTTGGTTTCAGGAGGTGATGGAAATTATAATTTTGTTTGGTCAGATGAAACAGGAGTTATCTCTAATGTTAATCAAACTTCTGTGTCTCCAACTTCGTTAACACAATATTGTGTAGCTGTTAGTGATCATTGTGAAACAACACCTGTTTCCGAATGCCTAAATGTAGATTTGTATAATCAACCCGAAGCAATATTCTCTGCCGATAAAGTAAATGGTTGTTTCCCAATACAAGTAACCTTTACAAATGAAACAGACCCTACTTTAGTTAATACCGTTGAGTGGGATTTAGGAAATGCTTCACTTTCTGACGAGCTAGTTAGTGTTACAACTGTTTATGGAGCACCAATTTGTTATGACGTTAGATTAACAATTACATCTCCCGACGGTTGTATTGACGATACTTTAATGCAAAATTATATTTGTCCCTTTGACTATCCTGTCGCAAACTTTGAGATAAGCCCTAACCCTACAACTTTTTTTGATACCGATATTGAAATGACAAATTCCTCTTCAGCCGACGCAACAGTATTTGATTGGGATTTTGGTTCAAGTGCTAATCCTCCAGTTTCAAGTTTAGAAAATTTAAGAGTTCGTTTTCCTTCAGAAGAAATAGGAGAATATCCTATTCAATTAATTGTAACTAATGCGGACGGTTGTCAAGATTCAATTACAAGAAATTTAATCATAAATAGTGTTTTTACGCTATATGTTCCTAGTGCTTTTTCTCCTAATAACGATGGAGTGAATGATGAATTTTATGTAAAAGGAGAATCCGTTTCTGAAGAAGATTTTTCTTTAAGAATATTTGATAGAAATGGAACAATAGTTTTTGAAACTACAAAAATGAATGATTATTGGACAGGTGTTTCAAAATCGGGAAATAAATTACCAACAGGAATGTACGTTTGGAGAGTTTTAGCTAAAGATATTTATACAAACGAGAGAAAAGAATTTTTTGGTCATGTAGCAATTATAAAATAATGAGGTTAGTTTAAAAATAAATAGAGATAGCGCCCCCCTTGAAATATTGGATTTTATGCTAATTTAATTTTGAAATGTGTTGAAAGAAATAGAACAGAGTAGCACTGACGGAACTTATTAATATATATAAGCGTAAGTAATTATTATTTTAATTCCCCTTGTTTAAAATATAATCAATAAGTTTTAGATAAAAATAAGAATACGCTTTGTTGATTAAAAAAATAATTGTAATTTTGCAATTCATTATAGATAAACAACAAATAACATTATAAAATGAAAACTGATATACATCCAGAAAATTATAGATTAGTCGTATTTAAGGATATGTCTATTGACTATTCTTTCTTAACAAAAAGTTGCGTTAATACAAAAGAAACTATTGAATGGGAAGACGGAAACGAATATCCATTATACAAATTAGATATTTCTAGTAAGTCACATCCTTTCTTTACAGGTAAATCTCAATTAGTAGATACAGCAGGACGTATCGATAAATTTAAAACAAGATTTGGAGATAGAAAAAAGAAATAATTTTATATTTTCTACAAAATTTAAAGCCTTTGGAATTCCAAAGGCTTTTTTTTGCTTCATATTTTAGGAAGATTAGTAAGTGTGAAGAGGTCGAAATAAAGTGCTAGAACTAATAGAGAAGCTTTTGTTCAATGAGTATGTTTCGCTAAGCCGATTCATTCTGTTATTATTTAATTGGTATAACTACTATAATAATATTTAGGACTAATCCTGATAAAATAAATCATTAAAACTCCCAAAATCTAATTGTATTGAGTTATGATATTAATCCTTTAAAGATAAGTGATCTAATCGATTAAAATCCCATTTTTGTTTTACTGTTCCATTTTCCAAATAAAGAACACCAGGGTTTGAACGAACGAGTATTTTTAGTTCTGTGGCATCCATTGTTAAAAAGTCTATATTAGCTCCAATTTCTTTATTTAGCTTGTTGGTCATGTCTGGTAATCCATTGGTTATCGCATAAACTTTAATTCCTTTACTTCTTGCATTATCAGCAATTTGTTTTAGTGTTAGCCACGCTTCTTTATTCGTTAAATCTAAGTCGTAAGAAATAAATAGTGAGACCTTATCTAAATGCAATAAATAAGAAGTGAAATCAACTTCCATCTGCTTGTTGGGGTCTAGTTTAGCTTCAACCAATCCTTTATAAGCCCATGTAGAATCAGATAAAGGATAAAGTGATTTGTCATAATCTATTTCTAAAACTGAATCGGTATATCCGTATTGAATGTTCTGTAAAACGTGAACTTTTTGGTAATAGTCGTCATAGACTTTTGCAATAGAAGCTTTCAAAGCTTCGTTTTCTAATTCATTTTTATTTAGATTATCGTAAAATTTATAAGGTTTAAAATCAGAAATTGAATTTGACACACCTTCTACTACTACTCGTTGAACTCTATCTTTAAAATTGTAATTCGCTTCAATCTCTTTCCAACGCTTCATGTACTCTTTTTGATCGATTTCTAATATTTCTGCTGTTTTTTTATTTTCATAAACCATTAAATCGTTGTATATACCATCTTTTCCATCGCTCATTTTTTCGAGTATGTTGTTGCTGATAGCATAAGGTCTGTAATCTTTTATAGGTAAATAGTGAATGGTATATAAAGCAAATCCAAACGACGCTAGAATTGTAATAAAAGCAGAAGGTAAAACTTGAGATTCTCTAACTAAGTTTTGTTTTATAAATAAATAAAGGGCAAAAATAATAGCCGTAAAAATGGTAGGAAACCACCATCCAAATAGCCATGCTCCTACAATAATAGTAAAAATAATAGCCGAAGGAAGAATTATTTTATCGTCTTTTAGAGTATTGAATTTTATTTTCCCTTGCATCAATACAATGGGGATTGTAAAAATTAGTAAAGTAATATCTTTAAAGAAGGATTCCCAAGGGGTAAGTGAACGACCAACAGAACCTTTTAGTGCATCACCAAAGCAACCACAGTCCGTAACACAATCGCCATGGAACTCTACGCCTTGCTCCAAAGCTAAAATTTGAGCGTCATTGCAACTAGCTGTAAAGTAAGTCAACCAAGCAAAAAATAAAATCATACCCAGTAAAGCCCACGATGATAATCGAATTAAAGCACCAAACAATACAGCAAAACCTAGGACAATTTCAGATGCTGCAATAAATATAGATAATGGTAAAGAATAAGGAGAGAAGATAGGCCAATTAAGAGCTGGTTCAGCAAAATATTCTTCCAATTTGAATGAAAAGCCTAGTGTATCATTTGCCTTTATCAATCCTGAAACAATAAATAGTGAACCTACTAAAATTCGTGAAATATAAGTTGAAGTAAGTAAACCTTTGGAAAAAAATAAGCTTAACATTCCGATTAAGAAAGCTCCGCCTGTAGCCATCCAGTATAGGTTAAATTGATCAGGAATATTTTGATTGGCATGAAATGTTCCGTTGTAAAACATTGCTATTGAAATTAGAATGTAAATAATTCCAATGGGTTTTGCTAATTTTTCCATAATTTATTTCACGATTTTAGACAAAAGTATTAAATGCTAATATTTATATTAGCTATTTTTTGTTTTTAACTGTTTTTTAATGAATAGCAGGTTTCCACGGTAGTTCTTCAATAACTTTTGCTTCAATTTCTAACAATTCATCTAATCTTGTTTGAACTTCTTCTTCAGGGAAATATTTTAATCCCATTTTCAAAAATAAATTGACATGAGCAAATTCTTGTTGGTATAAATTTCCATAGAATTTTTTTATTTCTTTGTCTTCTGCGGCTTCACTTACTAGTTTGAAACGTTCGACTCCTCTCATTTCGGCAATAGAAGCTAAAATTAAGCGATCTAAAAAACGTCCGTCTCTCGAAGTTTTTATGTGAGGCATAATTCCTTTCAAATAGCGATCTTTTTTAAAAACACCATCGAGGGAATTACCTCATTTTTGAATAAGGGCATACACTTGTTTGAAATGAAGCAATTCTTCTATCGCTGTTTGGGTTAATTCTTCTATTATTTCTGTTCTATCGGGGTATTTAGCTATAATAGAGAGACACATGGTCGAAACTTTTCTTTCAGCATCGGCGTGGTCTTGCAAAAATTCATCTAAATTATCCAATACTTGATTTGCCCATTCTTTTGGCGTGTCGTATTTTAATACTATTTCCATAATTTATTTTTAATTTCCAGACAATTGATTCAACTTTTTAACGGTTTTCCAATTTCTTGTCGTTGCGTTTACTTTTAAATAGCGTTCAAAAAACTGATTATTTAATTTTGTTTGGCTGTATTTATCTCCACACTTTAAGTAAATGTTTTTTCCTACAATCTTATATTCATCAGGGGGAAATAAATAAGGTTCAATTACTTTCAGTCGGTCGTCAGTTGGTTTTTCTTTTAAGAAAGTAAGGTGTACATTTTTTTCTGTATCAAATGGATTTTCATTTACAATTTGTTTCATTTCTTTTTGAGAACGAATAATTACAGGAATACCCAAATCAAAAGTATCAACTATTGCCAATTGTATTTCTATGGCTAATTCTGATGCTGTTTTATTTTTATCTGCCGAAAAACCAATATTACCACTTTGGATATAAGTATTCACAAAATAATAATTTAATCCTTCAAACATTTCAATTAAATCGTCTTTTATAATTTTGTTGCGTCCTCCAACATTTATACCTCTAAGAATACAAACATATTTTTTCATAGTCATTTAAAAGTTTTTTAATTTCCGAGCCATTTCTCTTTTGTCATCTCGCTCTTTAATGGAATTTCTTTTGTCGTGTAACTTCTTTCCTTCCGCTAGCGCAATGTTTAATTTAGCTCTTCCATTTTTATCGATGAACATAAGGGTGCAAATCAAAGCATACCCCGTTGTTTTTAGTTTACGCTCTATTTTATTTATCTCACTTCTATTCAGCAATAATTTTCGATCTCTTCTAGGAGAATGGTTTACAAAACCTCCGTTTCCATACTCTTCAATAGACATATTTCTAACAAAAATTTCACCTTTATCTATAACGCAGTAAGATTCTGCTATACTGGCTTTTCCTAAGCGAATGGATTTTATTTCTGTTCCCATTAACTGAATACCAGCCGTAAATGTATCGATAAATGAATATTCGTATCGAGCTCTTTTATTTTTTATTTTTACTGTACTCATAATTATTTCTTAAACGAATTTGTTTTTTTATTGTAGCCATACGGACAATGTTTACAGCCATTTTTACAACAGTATCCCCTCTTTAAATGGTATTTTTCTGTAAACACTTTATAGCCTTCTGCTGATAAGTAAAAATCTTCTGGACTTAATTTCGATTTGTTCGAAAAACCACTCATATCGTCTGCCATGTTACAAATATAAGCAATGCTGATAGCTTTTTATGACGTTTTATTCATTTATTTTTTTACTTGAGAGTATTCTAACTCATTTTAGTAATTACTATTCGATTGTTTTTAGTATTTTTGCAAAAAAAGTTTTTATTATGAAAAGAATATATTTTGAAAGAGCAGTACTTGTAACCGTGTTAATTTTCACACTTACAAATTTCGTATTGCTTTTTAGCGACTGGAATATTGGAGGTGGAATTGTAGGATTAATTGGGGTAGCTATTTTAGGTATTTATGCTAAAGACAAGAAAATTATTAAACCGCTTACTTATGCGTGGATTTTTGCTCAGTTTATTTACATTTCTATAGGTACATCTTTCCTATATGCTCCTTCTACTTTTATGCTCGACATAACATTTGGGTTGAATTTTGAAAATTTTTCTATACGTCTTAATTTAGTTCCTCTTATTGCATTGGGGATTTATCAATTGTTTCTGTTTAATAATTTGACAGGGCAGATATATGAAATAAAAGTATTGAAAGCGGGAGCTCAAAATCCTTTAACTCCATTTTTACCTCAAAAATGTGAAGGATTGGAAGTTGCAATGTTGCCTAATGATAAAAGTAAATGGTTGAAGTTAAAAATGGAAAAACCTTTTACAGCTCAAAAAGTGAAATATGATTTTTTCTTAGTAAAAACTAAAAGTGGGGAAGATTATACAGCACAAAAGTTTTATCCTAGTCATGTAAAAATAGGGAATAATGAGATGGCTGCACACATTCCTGGTGTTGTTTTAGTAAAGAAAATAAAATAATAATTAAGAAATGCTGAATTTTCAGACTTACTTTATATCAAGTTAAAATGGATTTTTCAAAACTAAAAATAGTAGAATTAGCTAGTGTATTGGCAGGTCCTTCGGTAGGAATGTTCTTTGCAGAACTTGGAGCAGAAGTCGTAAAAATTGAGAATAAAAGAACCAACGGAGATGTTACCAGAAGTTGGAAGCTACCGAGCGAAAAAAACAATGAAATATCAGCTTATTTTTCAAGTATAAATTGGGGGAAGAAACATTTGTTTTTAGATTATGGAAATAAAGATGATTATGCTAAAATAATGCAATTAATTGCTGAAGCAGATATTTTAATCTGTAATTTTAAAGCTGGAGGAGCTCAAAAATTTGAGTTAGATTATGAAGCTGTAAAAAAGGTAAACAATAAAATTATTTATGCTCAATTGAATGGCTTTAAAAGTACTCCCAAACGAGTAGCTTTTGATGTTGTATTGCAAGCCGAATGCGGTTATATGTATATGAATGGACAGCAGGATTCGCCTCCAACAAAAATGCCATTAGCTCTCATGGATATACTTGCCGCACATCAACTAAAAGAAGGTATTTTAATAGCTTTGTTAAAAAGAAAAAGCTCTAACAAAGGTTCGTTTATAAGCACATCTCTTGAAGAGTCGGCTCTTAGTGCCTTGGCAAATCAAGCTACGAACTGGCTTATGAATGAGAAAAAACCTGAAAGAATAGGTTCTCTGCATCCAAATATAGCACCGTATGGAGAAATATTTAAAACCAAAGACAATAAAGAACTTGTTTTGGCAATAGGTTCTGATGTGCAGTTTCAAAAGTTTTGTACTTTAATACATCTTTCAGAAATATCAAATAATTTATTGTTTTCAACCAATGAAAAGAGGGTTAAAAATAGAATAAAACTTCAATCGATATTGGCAAAATCAATCTTAAATTTTGATCGAGATTATTTAATTGAAAAATGCATTGATTTAAGCATTCCTATGGGGGCAATTAAAAATATGCAAGAAGTATTTGAATCTCCCGTAGCACAAAAAATGATTTTAACAGAAAAAGTAGGGAGTCAAATTACAAAACGTGTAAAAAGTATAGCTTTTAATTTACAGTAATACCATGTTAAGTTTGTATAAAAATCAATTCCACCTCATTAATTGATTTGAATAAAAAGTCCATTCAGGGGTTTCTATTATTTCGTTGTCATCTAAATCGTACCAAGGAGAATTGTTGTTGAAGTTTTTTAAAACATGAAAGTCTTGAGCAGGCATATAACTTTGGGCTAATAAATATTTTTTAGCTTTAGTTTTAGTGTTCATTACAATGTCAACAATCATTACGGTGTGACCAGGAAAACCTCCGTAAATTAAAATGTCGCCAATTTTCATGTCTGTATATTTTACAGGTTCTAACTCTTTACTTAGTGAATGTGTGCCTGCATAATTAAATATTTGATTCATATACGCTCTAAAACTTTTGTAAGAAGTGTTGCATTTTTTATTTTTTACCCAAACAACGGAATTATCTTTAGGAATAGGCATATATCCAGCTCGCCATTTAGAATATTGAACTAACGCTCCGTTGGTGTAATTAAAATGAATTTGATTGTATTTTTGAGTATGATATAAATATTCTGCCCTTATTCTCATTGTTGCATCGGCACATTGTTGTAAGTCTTTTTTGCCTACGTCTAAATCAAATACAAAAGCATGAGCATCTTGAAATCCTTTTTCTTGATGGTTGTAAAGCATAACTTTAGGATTCCCTTTTTTTAATGGAAGTCTTCTTATCCAATGTGGGAAAGTATTTATTTTTTTAGGTATTCTAACATAGCCTTTAGGAGGTTTAACTCTGTTTATTAGTGTATTTGCTAACTCGAAAGTATCTATCCATTCCAATTTGTATCTTATAGAGTCGGTCTTAATTGGAGGGGGAACTTTTTTGTTTATACTTAGAATATTAGAGTTGTTGATTTCAGGTTTTGCATTTGTACCACACAAGGTAAAAGTTAGTAGGGTTAAAAAAGGAATTATTGTTTTCATATTATTGTAATACAGTCTTAATAAAAAGGTACAAGTAATTTTTGTTCCATCTTTAAGGAAAAGTCAAAAAGAAACAGCGTTTATGTTTATTACATTCAAAAAAATAATTAGAAATAGCTGTTTTTAGGCTTTTTAAGTGTTTTTATTTGAGAAATATAATTGAATAAAAATAAATACAATAATGAAAATTAGTATATTTGTTTAAAAGATAAAATTAAATGTCTTTTTTTATGAAATGTTGCATTAAAGAAACAATGTTTTAGAACAAATAGATACGAGAATCAATGGAAGTAATATTATTTGACGGTGCAGCTCACCAATCGTTATGGCCTTTGACGGCAACCAAGCCAGTGGCCAAATTAAGAGTGGGAATTTTAACACTAGAAGAAAAGTGGGAATACTATTTAGAAACTAAAGTTAGCTTAAGAACAAAAGATTATTTAGCTAAAAAATTTAATGAGAATAAAAATGCCGCTTCAATAGGTATTTACGCTGCCGTTTTGCCAACAGAACAATTTGCTAAGAAAATAAAATCATTGCCTAAAGGTCAAATTTTAATGAAAGACGGACAG
>CAMZKF010000167.1 GCA_947311095.1 uncultured Flavobacteriales bacterium | reverse complement strand
TAGAGGTGTCAAAATATTGAATTCTTCTTGTTTCGATTAACTAAAATTTATGCTTAGCCCACTCCAATTAGTCCTGTTCCTTGATGTTTAGTTCTAATTTCCTAAATTTTTATATAAGGAATTTAAAAAAAATCAAAAAAAAGAGGGATAACAATGTTATCCCCCTTTTTTTAATAAGTAATTCTTACTCTTCTTCTTTCGAAGGTTTAGCTTCAGTCTTAGCTTCAGAAGTTGTTGTTTTCTTTTTACTTCTTCTTCTAGTTTTCTTAGCAGGAGCTTTATCAGCTAATAATAATTCGTTGAAATCAACTAATTCTATCATTGCCATTTCAGCATTATCTCCTTGTCTATTAGGTAACTTAATAATTCTAGTGTACCCTCCTTGTCTTCCTTCAACTTTAGGAGCAACAGTTTTAAACAATTCTATTGCAGCTTCTTTACTTTTCAAGTAACTAAAAACTGTTCTTCTAGAGTGAGTTGTGTCGTTTTTTGATTTTGTAACCAAAGGTTCAACATAAACTCTTAAAGCCTTTGCTTTAGCAAGAGTTGTAACAATTCTTTTATGTTCTATCAAAGAACAAGCCACATTAGAAAGCATTGCTTTTCTATGTGCTGTTTTACGTCCTAAGTGATTAAATTTCTTTCCGTGTCTCATTGTAAATCTTTTATTTCTGGATTATAAATAATAAGTATTATTACTCTTTATCCAATTTATATTTTGAGATATCCATTCCAAATGAAAGTCCTTTTGATTCGATTAAATCTTCTAGTTCTGTTAAAGATTTTTTACCAAAGTTTCGAAACTTCAACAAATCATTCTTTTTGAAAGAAACTAATTCTCCTAATGTTTCAACATCAGCTGCTTTAAGACAGTTAAGAGCTCTCACAGAGAGATCCATATCTACTAATCTAGTTTTAAGCAATTGACGCATATGTAAAGAAGTTTCATCAAATTCTTCTGAACTTGCTCTATCTGTATCATCTAATGTTATTCTCTCATCTGAGAACAATAAAAAGTGATGGATTAAGATTTTTGCTGCTTCTTTAATCGATTCTTTAGGAGTAATAGACCCATCGGTTGTAATCTCCATTTCTAACTTTTCGTAATCTGTTTTTTGCTCAACACGAAAGTTTGAAATAGAATATTTCACATTCTTAATTGGTGTAAAAATCGAGTCAATAAATATAGTTCCAATAGGAGCATTTGACGTTTTATTTTCTTCAGAAGGAACATATCCTCTACCTGATGAAATTGTCATTTCTATATTTAAATTAACCGATGATTCCATAGAACAAATTACTTGCTCTGGATTAAGAATTTGAAAAGCAGAAGTAAAATTACCGATATCACCAGCTGTAAATTTATCTTGTCCAGATATATTTATAACTAATTTTTCAGAATCTGTATCTTCAATTTGCTTTTTGAAACGAACTTGTTTCAAATTAAGGATTATTTCAGTTACATCTTCTACAACCCCTTTGATTGTATCAAACTCGTGATCTACTCCTTCAATTTTAACCGAAGATATCGCATGCCCTTCAAGAGAATTTAATAAAATTCTTCTTAAAGCATTACCTATAGTTATACCATATCCTGGTTCTAAAGGTCTGAATTCAAACTGACCAAAAGTGTCAGTAGAATCTAGCATAATAACTTTATCTGGTTTTTGGAAATCTAAAATTGCCATTATAATTTTTTATTAATCGTTCAACTATTATTTAGAATACAATTCAACTATAAGTTGTTCTTTTATATTCTCAGGAATTTGGTCTCTTGTTGGAGTAGTGCTAATTTGCCCACTCATACTTGCTGCATTCCATTCTAACCATTCATGTTTAGTTGAAGAGGCTGCTAAAGAATTAGAGATAACTTCCATTGATTTAGATTTTTCTCTAACACCTACAACATCACCAATTTTAACTTGGTATGAAGGTATATTTAAAACCTTTCCGTTTATTGTAATATGTCTATGCGATACTAATTGACGTGCGCCACTTCTAGTAGGAGAAATACCTAATCTAAAAACAACATTATCTAATCTAGTTTCACACATTTGAAGTAAAATTTCACCTGTAATTCCAGATTTAGAGTTTGCTTTCTTAAATAAATTAGAAAACTGACGCTCTAAGATTCCGTAAGTGTACTTTGCTTTTTGCTTTTCAGCCAATTGCATTGCATATTCAGATTGTTTTTTTCTTCTTCTGTTGTTCCCGTGCATTCCAGGAGGGTAGTTCTTTTTTTCAAGAACTTTATCTGCTCCAAAAATTGGCTCATTAAATTTACGAGCAATTTTTGATTTTGGACCTATATATCTAGCCATTGTAAATCGTAATTTCTTATTATATTAAACTCTACGTCTTTTTGGAGGACGACATCCATTGTGAGGCATTGGTGTAACATCAATTATTTCTGTTACTTCAATCCCACTGTTATGAATACTTCTAATTGCTGATTCACGTCCAGAACCTGGTCCTTTGACGTAAACTTTAACTTTTCTTAATCCAAATTCGTGAGCTTCTTTAGCGCATTCTTCGGCTGCTACTTGTGCAGCGTAAGGTGTATTTTTTTTAGAACCTCTAAACCCCATTTTTCCAGCAGAAGACCAAGATATTACTTGTCCTGATGCGTTAGTTAATGAAATTATAATATTATTAAAACTAGCTTTTATGTGAGCTTGTCCTACAGGTTCTACTACAACCTTTTTTTTCTTTTTTTGTGACTTAGCCATAATTAAAAAAGATTATCTTTTATTTAGTTGCTTTTTTCTTATTGGTAACAGTCTTCCTCTTACCTTTTCTTGTTCTTGCGTTATTCTTGGTTCTTTGACCTCTCAAAGGTAATCCCGTACGATGACGTATTCCTCTTTGACATCCAATATCCATTAAACGCTTGATGTTCAATTGAATCTCCGATCGTAATGTTCCTTCAACAGTGATTTCATCACTAATGATACTACGAATGGTTCCTGTTTGTTCATCATTCCAATCTTGAACTTTAATGTTCTCATCTACACCAGCCTTAGATAAAATCTTAGTAGCGGTGCTTCTTCCAATCCCAAAAATATAAGTAAGCGCTATAACGCCTCTCTTATTTTTTGGAATATCAATACCTGCAATCCTTGCCATATTCTAGTTTAATTTTTTTACCCTTGACGTTGTTTAAACTTTGGGTTCTTTTTGTTGATTACATACAATCTTCCTTTCCTTCTAACGATTTTACAATCGGCAGAACGTTTCTTTACTGAAGCTCTTGTTTTCATTATACTTTATTTATATCTAAATGTTATTCTCCCTTTAGTTAAGTCATAAGGAGACATTTCTACTTTCACTCTATCTCCAGGTAAAATACGGATATAAAACTTCCTCATTTTACCTGAAATATGACCGATTATTACATGACCATTTTCTAATTCTACACGAAATATAGCATTTGGTAATGCTTCTAAAATCGTTCCGTCTTGTTCAATAGCTGCTTGCTTAGCCATAGTTTATTTATTATTTAATACTTTTTCTATATACTCAAATGAAGATAAAACATCTGCTTTACCTTTCATAACCACTACATCATGCTCAAAATGAGCTGAAGGTAATCCATCTTGAGTATTGATTGTCCAACCATCTTTAGACTGAACAACATCTTTAGTCCCCATGTTTATCATCGGTTCAATTGCGAGAACTAATCCTTCTTTTAACATCATTCCTTTACCTCTACGTCCATAGTTCGGGACTTCAGGACTTTCATGCAAAGAACGTCCTAGTCCATGTCCTACTAATTCACGTACTACTCCAAAACCATTTTTTTCGGCATGGTGTTGAACTGCATATCCAATATCTCCAATTCTTTTACCAACAATTGCATTCTGGATTGCAAAGGTAAGACTTTCTTTCGTAATATCAAGAAGTTTTTTAATTTCTTCTGAAACTTCTCCTACTTCAAACGTATATGCTGAGTCTCCATAGAAACCATTTTTTAAAACTCCACAATCTAAAGAGATAATATCTCCATTAGCTAAAGGTTTATTAGATGGTATTCCATGTACTACTCCTTCGTTAAGAGAAGCACATAGCGTATTAGGAAAATCACCATATCCTTTAAAACCAGGAACAGCTCCATTATCTCTAATAAACTCTTCTGCTATTTTATCTAACTCTAGTGTAGTTACACCTGGTTTTATAAGTTTTGCAACTTCAGCTAGTGCTTTTCCTACTAGCAAACAACTTTCACGCTGTATTTCAATTTCTTCTTTCGTTTTATAAAAAATCATAATTTTATAACGATTGAGTCATTGATACTGCAGATTCAGAATTTCTTCCTTTAATTCTTCCTCCTTTCATTAGTCCATCGTAATGTCTGTTTAACAAATGACTTTCAATTTGTTGTAGTGTATCTAAAACAACACCTACCATAATTAATAACGAAGTTCCTCCAAAGAAATAAGCAAATCCAGTACTAATACCTGCATTCATTGCAAAAGCAGGTAGTATAGCTATTATTCCTAAAAATATTGACCCTGGAAATACCAATTTAGAAATTAAATTATCAATAAATTCTGATGTGTCTCTCCCTGGTTTAATTCCAGGTATAAATGATCCATTTCTTTTTAGCTCGTCTGCCATTTGATTAGGATTCATCGTAATTGCGGTATAGAAATAAGTAAATACTACTATTAATAAAAAGAATAATCCATTATACCACACTCCTGCTGGATTGCTAAAAGCAGACCCCACTGAACCTCCAAATAAAGCTGGAATAAACATTAAAGCTTGAGCAAATATAATCGGCATAACTCCAGATTGATTAAGTTTTAATGGAATGTAACTTCTTTGTCCTCCTGCTTCAGCTTGTCTATTTCCTCTTCCTATAACTCTTTTAGCTGTTTGTACAGGAATTCTTCTTGTTCCTTGAACTAATAAAATAGTCAATAGAATTACAAATAATAAAACGACAATTTCAATCAACATTAAAACCATACCTCCTCCTGTAATTTTAGAGGCTAATTCGGCTATAAAAGCACTAGGAAGATTTGCTATAATTCCTATTGTTATAATAAGAGAAACTCCATTACCTAAACCTCTATCTGTTATTCGCTCTCCAATCCAAGTTACGAACATTGTTCCAGCCGTTAATATAGACACTGTTTGCATCCACCATAAAATAGTCATTCCTCCTGGAACAGCATCTGAACCAACAAAAGCGGCTATATAAGTAGGGCCTTGAAATAAACAAATCACAATCGTTAATAATCTAGTATAACGTGTGATTTTTTTTCTTCCACTTTCACCTTCCTTTTGCATTTTTTGTACAACAGGAACAGCCATTCCCATCAATTGCATTACAATTGAAGCTGAAATATATGGCATAATACCTAAAGCCATAACAGAAGCTCTAGAAAAAGCTCCTCCAGCAAACATATTAATTAATGCTAAAATACCACCTTGATCAGAAGAAGATACTAACTGTTTAGCATCGATTCCTGGTAAAATAATATAAGAACCAACTCTATATACCAATATTAAAAGAAGCGTATAAATTATACGCTTTCTTAATTCTTCAACACTCCAAATGTGTTTTAATGTTGTTAATAATCCTTTCATGAATCAATAATTGAAAATTAATTATTTAATGATTTCGGCAACCCCTCCTTTTTCTTCAATAACTGCTTTAGCAGAAGCTGAAAAAGCATTGGCTTTAATAACAACTTTAGCTGATAATTCACCTCTTCCAAGAATCTTAATTAAATCTTTTTTAGAAGCTAAACCATTGGCTACAATAACCTCAGGAGTAAATTCTGTTATCTTTTTACTATCTACGATAGCTTGTATAGAATCTAAGTTAATTCCTTTAAACTCTACTCTATTTATGTTTTTAAATCCAAATTTAGGGACTCTTCTTTGAAGTGGCATTTGTCCACCTTCAAACCCAATTTTACGGCTGTACCCTGAACGAGACTTAGCTCCTTTGTGACCTCTTGTTGAAGTTCCTCCAAATCCAGATCCTTGCCCTCTACCAATTCTTTTAGTATTCTTAACAGAACCTTTTGCTGGTCTTAAATTATTTAATTTCATCTTAATTTTTTTATCAAATTAAAGCGTTAATTAAAAGTTATTTTACAACTTCTAATAAGTGTTCCACTTTTTTAATCATTCCCAAAATCTGTGGCGTAGCTTCATGCTCTATAACTTTATTCATCTTATTTAAACCTAAAGCTTGCATTGTTAACTTTTGTCTATTAGGTCTATTAATAATACTACGCACTTTTTTTATTTTAATTGTTGCCATCTTTATGTATTAACCGTTAAAAACTTTATCTAAAGAAATTCCTCTTTTTCTAGCAATTGCATTCGCATCTTTCATCTGAGCTAAAGCTTTAATAGTAGCTTTAATAACATTATGAGGATTTGAAGAACCTTGAGATTTAGCTAGTACATTATGAATTCCTGCACTTTCTAATACAGCACGCATTGCTCCACCTGCTATAACTCCTGTTCCTTCTGAAGCAGGCTTAAGGAATACTTTTGCTCCGTCAGACTTAACTAAAATAGAATGAGGTACAGTGTTGTTTACAACAGCTACTCTAATAACATTCTTTTTAGCATCATCGATTGCTTTAGCTATAGCTTCAGTCACCTCATTTGCTTTTCCTAATCCATGTCCTACTAATCCATTTTCGTCTCCAACAACTACTATTGCTGAAAAGCTAAAATTACGTCCACCTTTAGTTACTTTAGTAACACGATTGATTGCTACTAATTTATCTTTCAACTCTACTTCTGTAGAGTTCATTTTTTTTGTATTATGCTTAGACATAGTTTCTTAAAATTTTAATCCTTTTTCTCTTGCTGCTTCTGCTAAAGCCTGAACTCTTCCGTGGTATAAAAAACCATTTCTATCAAATACACATGCATTAATACCAGCACTTAATGCTTTTTCAGCTATTTCAGCACCAATTAACTTTGCTTGTTCTATTTTATTAACTTTTTGAGCTCCCTCATTTTTAAGAGATGAAGCAGAAAGTAAAGTTTTTCCAGTAACATCGTCAATCATTTGAGCGTACATTTGTCTATTACTTCTAAATACAGACAATCTTGGTCTTTGCGCAGTTCCGTTTATACTCTTACGAATTCTTCTTTTAATTCGTATTCTTTTTTCTAATTTTGTTAAAGCCATTTCTAATGTTTTAAATTCAAGAATTACCCAGCAGTTTTACCAGCTTTTCTTCTAATTTCTTCACCTTGAAAACGTACTCCTTTTCCTTTATAAGGCTCTGGTTTTCTTAATGATCTAATTTTAGCAGCTACTTGACCTACTAATTGTTTATCGTGTGATGTTAATTTAATTAGTGGACTTTTCCCTTTATCGGAAATCGTTTCTAATTTAACTTCAGCTGGAATTTCAAAAGCAATTGGGTGAGAATATCCTAAAGCTAATTCTAATCTTTGACCAGCATTTTTAGCTCTATATCCTACTCCTACCAATTCTTGAACAGTAGAAAATCCTTTTGTTACACCTTCAACCATATTATTAATCAATGCTCTATATAAACCGTGTTTAGATTTAGCATCTTTTGTTTCTGATGTTCTTTCAAGGATAAATTCTCCTTCATTTATTGATAACTTAATTGCGTCATCTATTTTTTGACTTAACTCTCCTAGCTTTCCTTTTACAGTAACTGTGTTATCGTTAGAGATATTAATCTCAACTCCAGCAGGAATACTAATTGGTGCCTTTCCTATTCTTGACATTTTTATTCTTCTTTAATATTAATGAACGTAGCAAAGAACCTCACCTCCTACATTTTCTTTCTTTGCTTCTTTATCCGTTATAACTCCTTTTGAAGTAGATATAATTGCAATACCTAAACCGTTTAATACACGTGGCAAGTTATCTGCTCCAGCATATTGTCTTAATCCAGACTTACTAGCTCTAGTTAAACTAGATATTGCAGATTCTTTAGTTTGGTTATTGTATTTTAAAGCTATTTTGATCACACCTTGTTTGTTGTCATCTTTAAACTTATAGTTTAAAATATATCCTTTCTCAAAAAGAATTTTTGTTATTTCTTTTTTGATATTTGAAGCAGGTATTTCTACTACTCTATGGTTAGCTTTTATTGCATTACGTAATCTAGTTAAGTAATCAGCTATTGGGTCAGTAATTTTCATCTTTCTAATTTCTTATTTTATTCTAATTACCAGCTTGCTTTTGTGATTCCTGGTATTTTACCAGATAACGCCATTTCTCTAAAAGTTACACGAGAAATTCCAAATTGTCTCATATATCCTCTTGGACGTCCAGTCAACTGACAACGATTATGTTTTCTAATATACATTGAGTTTTTTGGTAATTTTTGTAATGCTAACATCGCATCCCAATCACCATTAGCAGCTTCTTTTCTAAGAGTTGCTCTTCTTTCAGCGTAAAGATCTGTTAATCTAGCTCTCTTACGCTCTTTTGCTTTCATTGATTCTTTTGCCATCTTCTTTTATTTTTTTGTAAAAGGAAATCCAAATTGCTCCAATAAAGCTCTTCCCTCTTCGTTTGTATTTGCAGACGTAACAATAGTTATGTCCATACCTAAAATTCTATTAACTTTATCGATATTAATTTCTGGAAAGATAATATGTTCTTTTACTCCTATTGTAAAATTACCACGTCCATCTCCATTAGATTTAACACCTCTAAAATCTCTAGTTCTTGGCAAAGATACAGAAATTAAACGATCTAAAAACTCATACATTTTTTCTCTACGTAAAGTAACTTTCGTTCCTACAGGCATACCTTTTCTTAACTTAAAGTTAGATATATCCTTTTTAGATAAACATATTTGTGCTTTTTGACCTGCAATTTCTGTCAATTCTTTAACAGCAGATTCTGCAATTTTTTTATCGGCAACAGCTTCTCCAATACCTTGGCTTAAAACTATTTTTTCTATTTTAGGTACTTGCATTATTGTTTTGTACCCAAATTTTTCTTTAAGAGCTGGAACAACTTCGTTCGCATAAACTCCTTCTAATCTTGGTGAATAGCTCATAATTAAATTGTTTCTCCTGATTTTTTAGAAAAACGTACTTTTTTTCCGTTTTCATCAAATTTATATCCAACTCTTGTCAAATCTCCTGATGTTGGATCTACAAGCATTACATTAGATATGTGAACACCATAATCTTTTTCGATTATTCCTCCATCTGGATTAGCCTTATCTGTTTGAGGTTTAACATGTTTTTGAACTTTCTTTGTTAACCCCTCAATAAATACGCGTTGCTTTTTTGCGTCAATATCAAGAACTACCCCTCTACTAACAGCTCCATCTTTAGCCGCTCCGGCAATTACCTGTACGGTATCACCCTTTTTTATTTTAAAATTCGTTTTCATATTCTTATTTATGACTATAATACTTCGGGAGCTAACGATGCAATTTTCATAAATTGCTTATCTCTTAACTCTCTAGCAACAGGTCCGAATATACGAGTTCCTCGCATTTCTCCCCCTGTGTTTAATAAAACTACAGCATTATCATCGAATCTAATGTAAGATCCGTCTGCTCTTCTAACTTCTTTCTTTGTTCTTACTATAACAGCGGTAGTAACTTGTCCTTTTTTGACACCTCCAGAAGGTAATGCTTTTTTTATAGTGACAACTATTTTGTCTCCTACAGAAGCATATCTTCTTTTTGTTCCTCCTAACACTCTTATGCAAAGCACTTCTTTAGCTCCACTATTGTCAGCTACTGAAAGTCTACTTTCTTGTTGTATCATTGTAAATTATTATTTAGCTCTTTCAACTATTTCTACCAACCTCCAATTCTTTCTCTTACTCAATGGACGAGTTTCCATTATTCGAACTGTATCTCCTTCGTTACAGTCATTTTTTTCGTCGTGAGCTACAAATTTAGTAGATTTTTTCATAAACTTACCATACATTGGATGTTTTACTTTTCTTTCTACCATAACAACAATAGATTTCTCCATTTTGTTACTTGTAACTACGCCTACTCTTTCCTTTCTTAAGTTTCTCATAACTATTTTGCTACTTGAAGATCTCTACTTCTTAATTCGGTATTAATACGAGCTATCGTTCTTCTATAATTTCTTATTTGAATTGGATTCTCCAATTCAGCTATTTTATGATTTATCGATAATTTTGATAAAGTAGATTTTTGTTCTACTAATAATTCTCTTAAATCAGCGATATTCAATTCTTTTAATTCTGTTGCCTTCATAACTTAATAAATTAAGCGTAATCTCTACGCACTACAAATTTGGTTTTTACAGGTAACTTTTGTGCTGCTAGTCTCATTGCCTCTTTAGCAACATCTAACGGAACACCATCACATTCAAACATGATTCTTCCTGGTTTTACAGTTGCTACCCAATGACTTGGAGCACCTTTACCTTTACCCATTCTTACTTCAGCTGGTTTTGCAGTTAAAGGCTTGTCTGGAAAAATTCTAATCCATACTTTACCTTCTCTCTTCATGTATCGAGTAACTGCTATACGAGCTGCTTCAATTTGTCTAGAAGTTATAAAACTTTCATCCAAAGACTTGATAGCGAAAGATCCAAATGAAATTTGGCTTCCTCTTTGAGCAAGACCTTTTAATCTTCCTTTTTGAACTCTTCTAAACTTTGTTCTTTTTGGTTGTAACATTATTTATATCTTTTAATGCTTATTATCTTTTTCTTCTACCACCACCTCTTTTCGAACCGCCTTTAGCCATTCCAAAATTAGGACTTAAATCTCTTTTTCCGTAAACTTCTCCTTTACAGATCCATACTTTAATTCCTATTCTTCCGTAGGTTGTATGAGCTTCAGCTAAAGCATAATCTATATCTGCTCTAAAAGTATGAAGTGGTGTTCTTCCATCTTTATATTGTTCAGATCTAGCCATTTCAGCTCCATTTAAACGTCCCGAAATTTTAATTTTAATTCCTTCTGCTCCCATTCTCATGGTTGAAGCTATAGACATTTTAATAGCTCTTCTAAAAGAAATTCTACCTTCAATTTGTCTAGCAATACTATCTGCTACTAATTGAGAATCAAGTTCTGGTCTTTTAATTTCAAATATATTAATTTGAATTTCTTTTCCAGTTAATTTCTTTAACTCTTCCTTTAGTTTATCAACTTCCGAACCTCCTTTCCCGATTATTACACCTGGTCTTGCGGTATTTATAGTTAAGGTAACTAATTTAAGTGTTCTTTCAATTATCACTTTAGATACACTAGCTTTTCTCAAACGACTTTTAATATACGTACGTATTTTATCATCTTCGACAATTTTAGCAGAATAATCATTTCCTCCGTACCAATTAGAGTCCCATCCTTTGATGAAACCTAATCTATTTCCTATTGGATTT
>CAMZKF010000166.1 GCA_947311095.1 uncultured Flavobacteriales bacterium | reverse complement strand
TCTCATTTATACCTTTAAAAAGAAATAAAAGAGAATAAATAAAAAAATGAAGAGCCTGTCTGGCTTGAAGACACAGAGCATTGGTAAAAAATCATAAAAATTTTTTCCGTCTTGGGGAAACAAGCGGATAAGCATTTAAAATTTAATCGAAATATCATCTTCAAAAATAGTGACCCTAATCGGATAATCTTCGGGAAGCTTATTGTATTTCTTATTCTCTTCGTTTGCTCTATTTTTAGTCACTTTCACGTGATATATTAGCTCTTTTTTAGATGTTATTTTAAAATTTAAACGAAATGTTCTTTTTTCTTTGGGCAATAAGTTATTGTCGCTTATTTTTTTAGCCAACGGATACCATTCCCATTCTTCACCTATGCGATGTGTTTTTTGAGCCAATAATACCGAATCTTTAGTGTAGATTGATTGCTCTATTAAGAAAAAACGTTCAGGGTCACCAGTTGGGACTTTGTGACCTGCATAAGCATTGGTTATGTTTATTTTCATGGTAAGCGTATCTCCTATTTTAAGCTCTTTTTGAATTGGTAATTGTTCAATCAATAATCCGTTAAGCATTTTTGTGGGCTTATCGATAAACTTAGGTATTCCTGAACCCATGAAGTAATGCAAATGACTTTTTCTTTCGGCATAACCAGAAACAATAGCCCTAATAGTATCTGGCATGTGGCAGGTTTTGCAATTTTTCTTACCGAAATAAGGTCCAGCCTTCCATTCATCTCCTGTTTCAAAAGTACAAGGCAATTGAGGTGAAATTGTAGCTACAGCATTGTGACAAGAAATACATAAATTCTCAGACAAATGTAAGCTGTCTTTTATGGTTTTATGAGGAGCTTTATTTGTTCCTGTCATTCCTATTACAGCACCATTCCTAACGTGACAACTGGCGCAATTAATCCCCTCTTGTTGCAAAGCTTTGTCAAATCTTGTGTTTTTGTGACTAACAGGTTGATAAACGTCTCCGTCAATAAGCCCTGTTACTATGTTTTCTTGCTGGTTTTCTAATGGGATATGGCAATTAATACACATAAAAGGACTCGTTTCTTTCGCTATTTCGGCTTGAAACTGTGGGTCTGTCCATGCGTGAGAATGGGTCGAATGTTTCCATTCTTTATAATGTTCTTGATGACAAGTTCCACAAGACTTAGCCGAAATAGAAGATAATCCTTCTGGAATTTCTTGATAAGGAACTGTTTTTTCCCATTTATTTGTTAATGGGTGTACCTTTTTACTTTCTTCTAGCTTGTAATCTTTTATTAAAGCTGTTTCTCCATTGGAACAACTAAAAAAGAATAAAATAATGGCAAAAAGAATAAAATAATTTTTCATTTTTTTTTCATTTTTTGTTTTAGAATTTATAGAGAAGAGTCTCAAAGATACAAATTGAACTTAAATAACGGATGTTTTTCGTTTGTAACAAATGCTACAATAGACTTTAGGTGTGTAATCTTTTTTATAAAAAAGCAACTTTAAATTTTTACAATCGTCTTAATTATACAATTAGTATTGAATTTTTAAAAAAATAACAATTCGAATCAACTAATTTAACTAGTTTTATATTCAATTTGTATCTTAGAAGGTTATTAATTATGAAAAACAAGATATATCTGTTATTCTTTAGTCTATTTGTTTTTTCTTTCTTTATCAAAGGGCAAGACAACGTATTTTTAAACTCTTCTTTTGAGAATACCTCTACCTGTGTAACTTCTTTAAATCCTTCTCACTCTCAGTTTGGAAACGTTGTTGACAATTGGTACAATGTTTTCCCTAATAATGTATCAACTGCCGATTTCTTTAGCAATGGAATGCTATGTAGCTACGTTGGGTTTAGCTCGTTAACCAATACTGTATCTTCGGTGTCTAACACCGCTTCTCATGGGTGTTCTTGGGCAGGATTATACCTTAACTATTACGACCCTTCTTCTTTTGATGACAAATTTAGAGAGTACATTGGACAGGGAGTTGACTTACAAGCAGGAGTGACCTATACGGTAACTTTAGATTTAGCTAAATCAAACCATTCTTCATCTTCAACACTCGAAGTCGATTTTGCTGTTTATGGCTACAACGGAGCAATACCTGCTAGCAATTTAGATTATTGTATTTTAGGAGCAACAGTTTTAGGAACTGTCAATAGCTCATCTATTACAACTTCATTTCAATCTTTCTCTGTTACTTTTACACCTACTCAAAATTACCAAAATATAATTTTTGGAGGAGCAAATTGCGGTGTTTCTGCCACAGCTACAGGCTATGTTTTTATTGATAATGTTAGGCTTTCTGCCAATGATAATTCAATTTTAAATCCCGTAATAGAATCTTTTGGATCTAATAGTTATTGCAGTTATAATTGTATAAAAGAAAGTTTTCAATTAATAGGAAATCAAGCTCCTAACGGGATAACGTCTTCTTGGTCTCAATCGAGTTCTAATCCCGAACAAGTTGTCTTTACAACACCTAATCAGTCAACTACAGGGATTCAAGGGCAGGGGCAACACAGCTTTATAGCGGGAGAATACACTTTTTATTACTCCTTTTCCAATGGAACAACAACCGCTACAGAATCTGTAACTGTTTACATTTATGAATTGCCTTTTATCGAAGCGTTTGGAATTGAAGATGCCTCCAATTTAAATTTCTGTAACGGCAATGATGCTTCTGTAAGTGTAATTCGCCAACACGTAATTACAGGTACACCTGAAATTTATTTGATTGAAAATTATAATTTAACTACATGGTGGAGTATGATTAGAGACGATGGTTCTGAATGGGTTTTTCCAAACGGATGCGTCGCTGGAGATGGACTTGATGAAGGAGATGTCTTTGCTCCTGCTTTGTTAGGAGGTTGTGGCATACATAGTGCAGGATTTACAAGTTCAAATAGTCCAGAGTTTAGTTTTAGAAAACCACAAGATACCGTTCAATTTATTTGGCATGTAAAAAAAATTGACGAATGTAACAATCTTATTTTACTAGAAGACACAACAACTATAATTATCAACGATGTTGATTTTGATTTTTCTACTGCTGTACTTCCTTTAGCTGAATGCTGTGTTGGAAGCTCTATGTCTTTAAGCCAAAGTTCAGATCCCGATTTTTATTTATTGAACAACAATCCGAATTTAACTTTCAATTGGACTTATACTCCTAATAACGGAGGGTTAACTTTTGCAGACAATACTGTCGCTAATAATTTAAGTATAACTGGTAATACTGTTGGAGTCTATAAAGTAAATTTAACGGTAACCGACAATACGACTAATTGTAGCTGGTCTGACGAGGCTTATGTTGAAGTTTCTGCTTGTAGTGTCTCTGGAGGTTTCGACTTCGTTTGTAATTCGCAATACGAACACAATGATTTAGATACAGCTTCTTTCGACCCTTTGTTATCTTCTGATTTTATTTCACGTTCATTAACAATGGATGCTTCTCCTTCAAATACTATCATCAATTCAGAAAACTTGGGAAGCTGGTGGAGTATGATTAGAGATGACGGTACAACGTGGACTTTTCCTAACGGTTGTGTTTCTTATGATGGATTTGATGAAGGAGACGTTTTTTCAGAAACAACCCTAGATCCTTGTAGTAGCGTTTCTTCTAATTCGCCAAGTTCTAGCGATGCTATATTCTATTTTAGGAATGCCGTAGATACAGTGAAATTTATTTGGAATATTACACGATTTAATAGTTCTACAAATATTACCGATACCATTCGTGATACCATTACAATAAATATTCATGATGTTGATTTTTCAACTTCTTCCATTGATAACCCTAGTGGCGTTATTCCTTGGGTTACCTCTTGTAGTGATACTATTTTGTTACATCAGCTAATAGATAATGATATTAGAACTTTAGAAGACGCTCCTAACCTTACTTTTAAATGGGCTGTGGTAACAGTTGTAAATGGAGAATGGCAAGAAGACAACTCTACGACGGCTAGTTTTGTCGATAATACAGTAAATGATTCTGCTTTATTCATAACGGATATGGCTCAACTTTATCCCGTTCGTCTATCTGTTACAGACAATGTTACAGGCTGTACATGGTTCGATATTTTATTTGTAGAAAGAGTATTTCCTATTGAAATTTCAGCAGGAGTCGATGTATTCGAATGCGTTAGTCAAACAGGAGATTTTTACATTACAGCAAATGCAAGCGCTAACTTCACGCAAGGAACTCAAGTTTTTGATGAATATTCAAGTTGGTGGAGTGTAATACAAGACAATGGTAGTGAGTATGTTTTTTCTAATGGGTGTGTACCGTCAGACGGCTATGATAATGGGAATATATTTACATATCTTCCAAATTTTACTCATTGTGGGGGTTCTATCACCGATCATGAATCATATGCTTACAATTGTTTTTTTGGTATGCGTCTTCCTGCTCAAAATGATTTTATTTGGCACGTTATCGATCCTTGTACTGGTGATGTGATTACAGATACTGTTTCTTTTGGTTTTCAAGCTTTAGATCAAGCTTATGCAGGAAATGACACTACTGTTAATTGTAGTGTTGTTTCTCTAGAGGGGAATCTCTCGACACTGTCTTCAGCTAATTCTGGATTTTATCAATGGCGACAAATTACAGGAGCTTCTACCATTAATATTTTAAGCTCTACCACTAATATAGCGTACTTTCCAACAGCGGGAATTGCTGCTGGGACATACGATTTTGAATATGCTTTGGGATTTGCCCCTTGTACAACTTACGATACGGTTAGTGTAACAATAACCAATACGCCTTCTCCTTCCAGCATCTCTATGACTGCTTCGGAAGATACAATTTGTATGGGAGAAGAGATTATATTTGCCGCTAGTGGAGGGGTTGACTATCAATTCTTAATTGACGGAGAAATCGTTCGTCCTTTTGCTCCTATTAATACTTTTTCTTATAGTTTATTTACTTCCGATCATGAAGTAACCGTTTTAGCTACGGTAGCGCAAAGTTCTTGTATCGAAATATTAAATACTCCTATTTCAATTCACGTAGATTCATTACCTCCTCCAAACTTAGGAGCTGATTCTGTTCATTTTTGTGAAGGAGAAGTAGCTAATTTACAAATTCAAACCGTTCAAAATTCAACTTATACTTGGAGTGGTCCAAATGGGTTTTCTTCTACGCTTCAAAATCCTAGTGTTCAAAATTTAAACCTAAACCACGAAGGTTATTACGTTGCTTACCTATCAACAAATTTATGTCAAGGACAAACAGATAGTATATTCTTAGAAATAAACGAGAACTACGACATCGAACAATTAATATTTTTATGTCCAAACGACAGTGTATTGATTAACGGATCTTATCAAAATACGAGCGGTACTTTTATCGAAAATTTACAAAGCATAGGTGGTTGCGATAGTATTATAACTACCACTTTAGTTATAGGCGATACAATTCATCTTCAGTCCAATATTTGTAATGGAGATAGCCTCTTTTTAGAAAATAATTACCAACACAACAGTGGTGTGTTTTTAGATGCTTACGTTAGTGCTTCTGGTTGCGATAGTCTCGTCGAAACAGAATTGATTGTCAATCCCGTTCATGCCATTAACTTAGATATCTCGCTCTGTATTTCGGATAGTATTTTAATCGACGGAATCTATCAAAATACGCCAGGTACTTATTACGATGCTTTAACTAATGTTTTTGGTTGTGATAGTATTATGATTTATAATGTTACGCTAGTTGATACTATTTTTACAAATTTAGAAGCTACCATTTGTCAGGGAGATAGCTTAGTTATATTTGGTAATTATGAAATAGTGGAGGGGATTTACACTCTCGATACCGTAAATGCGGTAGGTTGTGATAGTATTGTTCATTTTTCTTTAACGGTAGAGAATAGTACTACTTCAGCTCTTGAAATGGCAATTTGTGATAACGATAGTATCTTTCTTCAAGGGGCTTACCAACATTCTACAGGGGTTTACACCGATACTCTTTTTTCTCAAAATGGATGCGACAGTATTTTAATTACAACCCTCTCTATTAATACTTCTTATTCTCAAATTAAAGACACTACGATATGCCAAGGAGATAGCTTGTTTTTAGAGGGGGATTATCAGTTTGCAGGGGGAGATTTTTTAGATGTTTTACCGCAACAAATGGCTGTGACAGTACCATAGTAACTCATCTTCATTTTAAGCCCAGTCCAACTGTTTTGTTTAACCTCAATATTCAAGAAGCAGATATGTATCATGGAGATGTTCTTACCGAGAATTTATCAACTGAATCAGATAGTTATTATTGGGATTTTAATGACGGTTATAGTAGTCAAGAATTTGAGCCTTCTCACAATTTTTCAGATACAGGACATTTTGAAGTCGTGTTGACAGGCACAGGAACTAACGGGTGTTCAAGAGATTATTCTCAATTAGTAGTCATAAAACCTATGATTAGTATTTATGTGCCCAATAGTTTTAGTCCAAACGGAGACGGTATAAATGATTTGTTTTTCTTTAAAGGTTTTGGGATTACAGAAACCAATTTTAAATTCTCAATTTTCAATAGGTGGGGAGAACTCATTTATCAGACCAATAGATTTGAACCTTGGAATGGATTAGATAGAGGAAAAAAATGTGAAATGGGTAATTAC
>CAMZKF010000165.1 GCA_947311095.1 uncultured Flavobacteriales bacterium | reverse complement strand
TGTAAAAGCATTGGGTGAGTGCTATTGTTTTTACAACCTATGAGATTGGGACTTTTAAAAGTCTCGGTAGAAGAAAAAAATGGAGAAAATATAGCATTAGAACCTGTTAAATTTGCTAGAGTTTTAGGGAAAGATGGGAAACCTGCTCCACCTTGGGCTGCAGATTCTGTATTAAAGAATACAGTTCTACAAGGAAATGAAGAAAAAATATTTACCTTTGATTATAAGTTAAACCAAGAAGATAAAGTAAATGTTGTGCTAGGCTACTATTTAGTAAATCCCAAAATGACGAAAGGGTTAGGATTAAAAAACAATGAGGAAATAACAAAATTCTACACCTTAAAAACTTTATCAGAATAAATTATTAGCACTTTGATAAATAAAAAATCTAGATTATTAGTACTTGACCCGCCTTTTGTTTTAGCATTTAAAAAAATAGGAGAGGATAGGCATAGTTTAATTGGAGGTACGGTAGAAAAAGGAGAAACTCCTTTGGAAGCTCTTATTCGAGAAGTAAAAGAAGAAAGTGATATTGATATAGAGGCTGAAGATGTTGTGGATTTAGGAGCTAAATTTATGACTAAAAATACAGTTGAACATCAACGGAATTATTATCAATTAAAAAATATTAAACACGATTTTAAACTCATTGAAACCAATAAGTTTGAGCGACTAGAATGGGTCGATTTTTATATTTCAAAAAAAACATTTAAAAAATTAGATCAAAAGGCGATAGAAGAAAGGCTAATTATTAACTGTTAGAGTTTCTTCTTTACTTCTGTAAAGATTATAACTTTCGTGAAAGTTTCTATTTTTTGCCGCTTTTTTAAAGTCTTGTCATTTTAAGAGTCTTTTAAACTCAAATTAATTCGTTTTCTATCGACGTCTAAGTTAATAATTTTGGCTATCACTTGTTGTTGTATAGCTATTACATCAGAAGGATTACTGACGTATTTGTTTGCCAATTCTGATATGTGAATCAAACCATTTTCTTTAATTCCTATATCTATAAAAGCTCCAAAATTAGTAACGTTGTTTACAATTCCAGGAACCGACATTCCTACATACAAATCATTTATTGAATTTATTTTTGAAAATTCAAATGTTTTCAGGCTATTTCTAGGATCTCTATTTGGTTGAGATAGTTCACTTTGAATGTCTTTTAAAGTCAATATTCCAACTTCATTTGCTTGGTATTTGTTCCATTCAATGGTATTAATCAACTCTTTATTTCCAATAAGGTTTAAAACAGTAGTCTTATTATCCTTGCATATTTGCTCTACTAATTTATAGTTTTCTGGATGCACACCACTGTTGTCTAAGGGGTTTTTAGCATCTGAAATTCTCAAAAAACCAGAAGCTTGTTCAAAAGCTTTGTTTCCCAATTTCGGAACTTTCAAAAGTTCTCTTCGGGATTTAAAATTTCCATTTTCACTTCTGTAATTTACTATATTTTCGGCTAGTTGCTCTCCTATACCTGCAATGTAAGATAGTAAATATTTGCTTGAAGTATTTAAATTAACCCCTACTTTGTTAACACAGTTTATGACCGTATTGTCTAGTTTAGTTTTCAATTTGGTTTGATTAACGTCGTGTTGATATTGCCCTACACCAATGCTTTTTGGGTCAATTTTTACAAGTTCTGCCAAGGGATCCATCAATCTACGTCCAATCGAAACTGCACCTCTAACTGTAATATCAAAATCTGGAAATTCTTCTCTCGCAATTTTAGAGGCAGAATAAACCGATGCGCCTGCTTCATTTACAATATAAATGGCGACCTCATTTTTATAATGTATGCTTTTCAATAAGTTTTCAGTTTCTCTACTTGCTGTTCCATTTCCAATTGCTATGGCTTCTATTTGGTATTGTTCAACTAAGTTTTTTAATTTTTTCTTAGCCATTTCAATTTCTCTTTGGGGAGGGTGAGGGTAGATGGTTGCGTTGGCTAATAATTCTCCATTTTCGTTTAAACAAACGAGTTTACACCCCGATTTAAAACCTGGGTCAACAGCTAAAATTCTTTTTCCTCCCAGTGGAGCTTGTAGCAATAATTGGCTTAAATTATTGGCAAATACTTGTATCGATTCGTCGTCAAACTTATCTTTTAATTCTTTTCGAATTTCAGTTTCTAAAGATGGTTTAAAAAAACGAGAATAAGATTTTACAATAGCTTTTTCAAGTAGTGGGTCAGTGGTATTGCGTTTAATGACGTTAGAACGAATAATTTCGATAGCTTGTTTTTTGTCTGGAGCCAACGAAACCCTAATTATTCCTTCACTTTGAGCTCTATAAATAGCTAAAAACCGATGAGAGCGTAGCTTAGATATACGTTCTTCAAAATCGAAATAATCTTTAAATTTACTACCTTCTAGCTCTTTTCCCTTTACTAGTTTAGTTTTTAATAAACCTTGTTTCCAAAATAAATTTCTTAACCGTTGTCTAACATTTAAGCGTTCACTAATCCACAATGAAGCTATTTCAATTACACCTTCAATAACCTCGTCTGTTGATTGCAACCTATTTCTAACGTAATTATGAGCTAACGAACCGATGTTTGTTCCATTTTGAGCCATAAGCATTTTAGCCAAAGGTTCTAATCCTTGTTCTATAGCCGTATCTGCTTTTGTTTTTCTACGGGGTTTATAAGGTAAATAAAAGTCTTCGAGTTCTTGTATATTCTTACAAGTGTTTAGTTTAGAAATGAGTTCAGAGCTTACTATTTTTTGTTTCTCCAAACTCGATTTTATGGCTTCTTTACGTGTATTAAATTGTTTTCTAGTCTCAATAAAACTCACGATTTTTTCAAGTTCTATATCGGTTAGTCCTCCTGTGAAATCTTTTCTATATCTAGCAATAAAAGGAAGTGTAGCTCCTTCTTTCAACAACGATTCAGCTTTTTCAAATTGCCATTCTTTGATGTTTAATTCGCTTAAAATTGACTTTATATTCATTTATTTTGAATTGTATTTTGTAGAGCAGACCAATTATTACCTGCCTGTTTTGTGTATTTATTGTTGGGCGTTTTAACAGGCTATCCACTTCTAGTTTTTGTTTAAAAATAAAGTTAGACTAATCCCAAAAGGAGTACCGATAGCCATCGTTACTCTTTTGTGCTAAGTCTAACTAAATTTTTTAAACAAAAAGCTAACGTTTCTATCCCTAACGCTCGTAAAATTAAGATTATTTTATATTCAAGCAAGGTAGATTACTTTTTATACTTCATAATTAACCCTACTATTTATATTTACAAAAAGCATAAAGTCTTAATTTTGGAATATTAGAGGCTCTCATTTAAAATCTAAAGTTAACCCCAATCCTAAACTTGCATTATAGTTTTGATAATTCAGCTTCGGAAGTACATTAATACTAAGCTTGTCAGAAGCATCGAAATGAATTAAATGACCTTCAACATTTGCATCTACAACGTTTAATAAATAAACAAGTAAGCCACCTATAATCGAATAATCTCTTCGTTTTCTATAGTTTTCTTGTACAGGAAACAATAGTTCGCTTGAATAATTAGGATAAAGTTGAGCTGTGTAATTAGGATCTAATCTATTTTTTCTTTCCGTATAAAATAGTTGATATTGCTTATTGTTTTGTATCGTGAAATAAACGCTAGCAGCCAAGCCCCCATAAATTACAGGTAATTTCCACCAAAGCTTTGATTTTTTGTCTAATGGACGAAATTTATTGTTGTAAATTTGCCCTGCTCCAGGTATAATAGCCGAAAATAGCGCTGCCTTTTTGGGAACGTGTAAAGAATCTACTTTTTGTAAATGAGTTAAACTATCAAGGCTAACCTGACTAAAAAAAACACTCGAAAAAAGTAAGAATAGGTATGTAATTAAGGATTTAATAAAGCCAATATTTTTTCTAAATGTTCTTCGTTTTTAAATGGAATGGAAATAGCTCCTTGCCCATTGTCTTTTTTACTAATTTTAATTTTAGAGTTAAAAAGAAAACTTAAATCTTCTTGCAATCTTTTTTCCCTAAGAGATAATTTATTTTTTTCAGGCTTTTTAGGTTCAAAACTCAGTTTTGATTGTTTTGCTATCTCTTCAACAGCTCTTACCGATAGTTTTTGGTCGATAATTTGACGGTAAATCTTTATTTTTTCTTCATCAGTAGTAAAACTTAATAAAGCCCTAGCGTGTCCCATTGAAATTTGTTTGTCTCTAACACCAACTTGTATTTCGGATGGTAAATTCAATAACCTCAAGTAGTTTGTTACCGAAGTTCTACTTTTTCCAACTCTTTCACCTACCGATTCTTGAGTAATGTTACATTCATCAATTAAACGTTGGTAACTAATTGCCACTTCCAAAGCATTTAAATCCTCTCGTTGAATATTTTCTATAATAGCCATTTCCAACATAGTTTGGTCGTTGGCTATTCTTATGTAAACAGGTATTTCTTCTAGACCTGCAAGTAGAGAAGCTCTATAACGTCTTTCTCCTGAAATAATTTGGTACTTATTAGACCCTAATTTCCGAACGGTAATGGGCTGAATTATACCATGTTCTTTAATGGAAGTACTAAGTTCTTCAAGAGCTTCTTTGTCAAAGTGTGTACGAGGTTGAAAAGCATTAGCCTCTATCAAACCTATTGTTATTTTTGCTATATTTCCAACAGTTGGTTTATTGGTTGTCTGATTGGTTGTTGTAGTTTTAGGACTTGGAATATTAGATGAATTGTCTAATAAAGCACTAAGTCCTTTTCCTAAAGCAGATTTTTTTGCAGCCATGTGTTCTTTTTTCAATTATAGTGTTGGTTCTGACGTTGGTTCAGATATGTCATTTTTTTGAATAACTTCTAGTGCCAAATTTAAGTAATTTATTGCACCTTTACTACTTGCATCGTGCATAATTATAGTATTTCCAAAACTAGGAGCTTCACTTAATTTTATATTTCGATGTATAATGGTTTTAAAAACAAGCTGTTGAAAATGTAAATTAACATCTTCTACCACTTGGTTAGATAGGTTTAATCGAGAATCGTACATGGTTAAAAGCAAGCCTTCTATATCCAATTCAGTATTCAAACGAGATTGAACTATTTTAATTGTGTTTAATAATTTACCCAAACCTTCTAATGCAAAATATTCACATTGTATAGGTACAATTACAGAATCAGAAGCTGTAAGAGCATTCAAGGTTATTAAGCCTAACGAAGGAGAACAGTCAATTATGATATAATCAAATTCATCTTTCAGATTATCGATAATACCTTTCATTATATATTCTCGATTTTCCATATTTATCATTTCTATTTCTGCTCCAACTAAATCGATGTGCGCAGGTAGTAAATATAAATTTGGATTGCTGGTTTCTATGACATTAGGTTCTGTTCCATTAACTAAACAATGATAAATACTGTTTTCTATTGTTTCTGGATCAAATCCAACTCCTGAAGTCGAATTTGCTTGTGGGTCAGCATCTATTAATAAAGTTTTTTTGTCTAAAACGGCTAAGCTAGCAGCTAGATTAATAGAGGTGGTTGTTTTTCCTACTCCTCCTTTTTGATTGGCTATTGCGATTACTTTTCCCATTATTTAATGTCTTGTGTTTGTCCTATATTTAATAAAAATAATTCTTTTTCTCTTTTGTTAAATTTCTCTTTCACTTCAGCATGGTCTATTTCTATAAAACCGAATGTGTCGTAGTGCATTCCTACTATTTTATTACAAGCTATAAAGTCGGATGCAAATATTGCTTCATCATCATTCATCGTAAAATTATTTCCTATTGGTAGTATTGCAAAATCTAATTTGGTAAATAAAGGAATTAACTTCATATCCATTGTTAAAGCGGTATCTCCAGCATAATAAAAATTACCCTTATCACTTGTTATTACAAAACCTCCAGGATTACCTCCGTAACTTCCGTCGGGTAAGCTACTGCTGTGAATCGCATTTACATATTTTACTTTTCCAAAGTCAAATTGCCAACTACCTCCATGATTCATTGGGTGTGTTTTTTCTATTCCTTTATTATTAAACCAAGTTGTAATTTCAAAGTTAGCGATAATGGTTGCGTTAGATTGCTTAGCAATTAATTCTACATCATATACATGGTCTTCATGTCCATGAGAAATTAATATATAATCGGGATTAAGTGATTTAATATCTATTTCCTTTGCCAATTCATTTGGTGAAATAAAAGGGTCGAATAAAAGGTTGGTGTCTCCAATTGTAACTTGAAAACAAGCGTGACCAAAATATGTTATCTCCATAATAAAATAAGATTAATAGGTTCTTCTAATTCGTTTTTATAGACTTAAAAAAGAGATTACGAATACATACAAAAGTACACCCTTTATTTTTTATAATAAATAGATAAGTAAATCATTTATAAACAGATTTCTGTTTATTGATTTTTGACATGTTAATAACTAAACGAAAACAGATTTACCTCCTTGATTTACAGGTTGTTTAGTTTTGTTCGTTTTTTCTGCTAAAATGATAACTTACTCCCAATGATATTCCGTAGTTTTTGTAACGTTGTAGAAATTCTTTTTTGGAGAGTATGCTTTTAGGATTTATAATCATTTGAGGGTTTAGAAGCATACTAAAGTTGTTGTTCAATGAATAACCTATTATAGGGGAAATTATATAGTTAAATATATTTTTTCTTGGTAAGGCTTTTTCAAAATCAGATAATTGATAATTTACGTATAGCCCTTGTGCTTTTATTAAATAACTATATCCAATTCCTGCTCTTAAATTTAGATTTAACTTTTTGTAATTCAAGTTATATCCTAAAAGTAGCGGTATTGTTAGGTAAGAAAATCTATTTTTACTTGAATTGGCTAGTGTTGTAGAATCTATTGTATTGGTAATTGAATCGTATTGATAATAATTAAAATAAACGGTGTTGCTTGTACTATCAAAATTTACAGAAATTATTGAATCTGTTGTAATTAATTTGGAAGAAGTAGATTGACTATATTTTGTAAATGAATAATCTACGTTTTCACCAAATGAAAAATAAGAAAAACCAGAGGTAATATTTAAAGACTCATCTAAAAAATGGGTGTAGGATAAATTTACAACAGGAGAAACGATTGCTGTTTCATTCTTTTTCCTAAAATCATTATAAGTTGCGTTCTCAGAACTTATTGTTTTTACACTTTTGTTAAGACCTCCACTAATTATTAGATTTTTTTTTTGAATAATCTAAATTTTCGTTTAATTGTATCAGTAATAATTACAGTGTCTTTTTTGATTATGGTATCTACCACAAATACTTGTCTTCTAATAGTGTCGTCAATGTAAACATCTGGAGTTTTTATTACTGGAGTTTCTTTTGATGTTACGGTTTTATCTTTTTCATCACTTACCCCTTCGTTTTCTTTAGTAGTTTGATAAGCTCCCTTTTCTGATTTTATTGAACTATCAGTTTTAGTTAATGTGTTTTTATTAACTGAATTATTGTAGCTTGTAACCTTAGTTATTTTATTTGAGTTCGTTTGAATATTATTTTCTTGTTGTTGATCCTGTTCTACTAAATTATTACTAGTTTCCAAGTTTCTATTTAGATCTAAATTTTCAATCACTACAGAATTAGATTTTGAAACAGAATTTGAATTCATGAAAGACGGTTCTTTTTGAAGTGCGTTGTCTTTATGCTTTAAAGAAGTATTTTGTTTCTTCGTTGAAGATTTAGAAGCTTTAATTTCGTTGACTATTGGTGAATTAAAATTAGGTAAAATTACAAAATCATAAACAATACCAATAGTTAGTGAAGCTACAGCAAAAAACAACCAAAATAAACCTTTACCTTTTTTATTGTAAACATCAAGTTGCCCTTCAAAATCGGCCATGTAGCTGTCTTTAAGTTCAAAAGATTGATTGTTTAATTTACTTTTGAAAAGTTGATCTATGTTGTTTTTGTTTTTCAACCGATTAAGTTTTTATGTTTTTCTAATAATAATTTTAATTTTTTTCTTGCCTCTTTAACGTGCCATTTAGATGTTTCGTATGAAATGCCTAAAAGGACTTGTATTTCTTTGTGTGAGTAGCCATCGATTGCGTAAAGGCAAAAAACATTTTTTGTAGCATTGGGTAATTGTTTCAATACCTTTTCTACAATTTCTGTTTCAATGTCATCCTCAAATTTATTGTTCTCTACATTTTCACTCTCTACAAATTCATCGTCGGTTGAGTTTGTAAAAGTTTCTTTGTATTTTTTGTTTTTTCTAAATTCATCAATTATATGATTGATGGTTATTCTTCTCATCCAAACTTCTATTGGAATCTCTGGTTTGTATTTTTCTAAGTTATCAAAAATCTTTAAAAAAGCTGTGTTTACAATTGCAGCAGAATCCTCTTCGTTTTTATGATACTTATAAGCAACACTCATCAATAAACCAAAATACTTACGATAAAACTCCATTTGAGCTTTTCGCTTTTTTTTAATTACGTCTTTTATGAGTCTTTCTTGTTTCAAGTGTTTCTTAATTTAGGGGCAACAAATGTTGCCCCTTTTAATTAGAAAACAAAATTTAATTTAATTTATTTTTTTATTAATCTTAAGTTAGAAACGTTCCCATTGTCTGATTGAATCGAGATAATGTACATTCCGTTTGTTAATTCTTGAGTGTTTAATTCGATTAAATTATTACCAACTGTTAAGTTATTATTTTGTTGCATTACTATTTTTCCTGTAATGTCTAGGACGTTAATTATAGCTAAAGTATAGTCTGTTGAATTAATGTTTAATGTTGTATTTCCTACGGTTGGATTAGGGTAAACATTTTCAACACTTAAAGTAGAAACTGTTTCTGTAATACTTGTTGCAGCTCCTTGTTCTACTACGTTTAATGTAAAACCTGCTGCTTTTGAATAAACCTCTATTGTGTCGCAATAAGTTTGAGTACAAGAGCTATCTCCTGTTGTAATAGTTAAACAAACTCCATAAGAACCTACGTTACTATATGAGTGTGTTGGATATTGTAAGTTAGAACTAGAACCGTCTCCAAAATCCCAAGCGTAAGATAAATTATTTCCTGAAGTTGTAGCAACTAAATAAACTTGATTTATCCAAGCTCCTCCTGTTGAATCATAAGCTTGAAACCATTGGTAACTTGCTTGACAATTTGCTGTTGTAGAAACATTGTTTACAACTACTTGTAAAGTGTAAATATCTTGACAGTTATTGATTAGCGTGTCTTCTGCTGTCAACATTACAAGGTAAGTACCGTTAGCTGTATAAGTGTGGGTAAACGTGCTTCCTACGTATGTTTCAGATAAGTTATCGTCGCCTGATGCTGATGCGTAATTAGCTCCTGTTGAATTATTGGTAAAAGTAACCAATCCATTTGCTCCAAGAGTGTAAGTTAAGTTTGCTGCTACGTTACAAGAGTTAGTTAATCCTGTTATCGAGATACTATCGCAATAAGTATCGCTGCAAATTGGAGTTGAATTTGAATCTACTATAGATGCACAAACATTATAATTTGCATTACTAGTGTAAGTGTGGTAAAATGTTTCTGATTGAGTAGCATTATATCCAGAACCGTCACCTAAGTTAAAGTAGGTATTCATGCTTGAATTGTTAACAATTGTTGCAATCCCCGAAGATTGATCTACTTGAACCGTAAAGTTCGCTGTGCATTGCCCCCATGAGGTCATTGAAATTAAACTCGTCAATAGAGTTATTAAAGTAATTTTTTTCATAATAAATAGTTTTAAATTAGTTAATAATTAATGTTCAACAATATATACGGGAAAAAGAAAGTAATCGGGGGGGGGATTTTTTTTTTTTTTTTTTCAAGGGAGGAAAAAACTATTTAGTTAAAAGTTTAAATCCTTTTCCGTGTACATTAATAATTTGGATAGAGTCATCCAGTTTTAAGTGTTTTCTTAGTTTAGCAATGTAAACGTCCATACTTCTGCCATTAAAATAATTGTCGTCTCCCCATACCGCTTTCAAGGCATCGTTTCTTTCTAAAACACCGTTTTTATTTTTGCACAATAACTTTAACAACTCATTTTCTTTGGTGGTTAGTTTTGTTTCTGAATTTTCTGTTGTAAGTTTCTGTTGTTGATAATCAAATTTGAAAATGCCAATTTCAAAAATATCTTCATCTTTTTCTTGATTGGTTGGAATCCTTCTTAGTATAGCATTTATTCGAGCAAGTAATTCTTCCATACTAAAAGGTTTAGTCATGTAATCATCTGCTCCTACATTAAATCCTTTTAAAGTGTCTTCTTTGAGGGATTTTGCAGTTAAAAATAAAATAGGAATATTTTTGTCTAATCCTCTGACTTCTTTAGCTAAGGTAAAACCATCTTTAATAGGCATCATAACATCAAAAATCAGAAAATCATAATTATCCTTAACAAAAGCATCGTAGCCTTCTTGTCCATTTGTTTTTAATGTGCATTCATATCCTTTGGCATTTAAATATTCCGAAAGCAATAGTCCTAAATTTGGGTCGTCTTCTACAAGTAGTATTTTTGTTGATTTATTCATTGTTTTTATTTTTTAAAGGGAGGTGTAAATTAAATGTCGTTCCTTTTCCTAATGTACTATTTATTGTTATTTTTCCTTTATGTTTATCTATAATAGCTTTAACGTAACTCAATCCAAGTCCAAATCCTTTCACATCATGCCTGTCTCCAGTAGGGACTCTGTAAAGTTTTTCAAAAATCTTTTTTTGATGTTCTTTGCTTATTCCTATTCCGTTATCTTTTATTTTAATCACTATACCGTTTACAATATCTTCGGTGCTAATTTCTATTTCTGGGTTTGTAGCATATTTATTCGCATTGTCTAGTAAGTTATAAATTACATTTGAAATGTGTACTTTATCCCCTTCTATAATAGTATTCTTAGCGTTATAAAAAACACGAATAGAACCATTGTTTTTTTCAACCTGTATCGAAACATTTTTAACTGCTTTTTCAATTATATCATTAATATCAATGGGTTCTATATTTAAAAGAAGTTCGCCTCTGTCCAAAACAGCACTTTGCAATACATTTTCAACAAGAATGCCTAAACGTTTATTTTCTTCATTTATCATCGAAACAAAGCGATTTCGAGTTTCTTCAGTTTTTGCTAGGTCGCTGTCTTTTAAAGCTTCACAAGCTAAAGATATTGTAGCTATAGGAGTTTTTAATTCGTGCGTCATGTTGTTGATGAAATCGGTCTTTATAATCGATATTTTCTTTTGTTGATATATAATAGTAAAAGTGTAGTAAAAAGTGAAAATTATAATTAAAATAAACAAAGTAGATAAAATTAATAGTAATCGCATCGATTTAAAAACATAAGCCCTTTGATGAGGAATTATAAATCCTAAATAAGCAGAAGAACCTAAAAATTCGTTAGGAAATAAACTTAATCGATAATTACTAGATTTTAGCTTGTTGATAGATTCATTGTCGTTAGAATATATGAGCTGATTTCGGCGGTCAAACACACCGAAAATATAATTAGTATGAATGCCATTTTTGTTCAAAACAGAATGAATAATACTATCCAAAATAGGTTTAGGTATTCTTTCTTCAATCGTTTTATAAGAATTATTCGAAAAAAGTTCTTTCACCAACTCTTCCATTATTATTTTTTGATTTCCCCATAATTTTTCTACTTTATCTTCTAAAGTACTAGATGTATCTATGGAGTTTTTAGCGATGGAATTACTAAGCCCAGCTTGGTTGTTGAGTAGCTGAAACAATTGTTTTGTTTTTCTATTTGAATTAATCCTATTTATAGCCTCGTATTTATTCGTATTATGGACAACTTCAATCAACGATTTTTTTATAACCGTATCCAATTGTAATTCTCTTTGATTAATGGTGTTTGTAATCCAGAAAGCTTGAATAGCTATTGTTCCAATAAGAGCTGTGCTACTCAAAACAGAGAGGATTAATATAAGGTGTTTTTTAATCATATAATAAACAAACTGTAATCAAATTTTTAATGTTCCTTTTTCAAAAATACAACAATGGAGCGTATTATAAAAGGCTTTAACTTTATTTAACGAATCTTTATTTTTAGGGCGTTTAAACGAGCTGTCCGTTTGTAGTTTTTTATTTTCAAAAAGTACACTAAACCAAAAAGGAGCTCATAAAATCGCTCTTTTTAGCCAAGTTTCACTAATTTTAAAAAATAAAAAAGCTACCAC
>CAMZKF010000164.1 GCA_947311095.1 uncultured Flavobacteriales bacterium | reverse complement strand
TCTATTTCTTTATCTTTCAATGTTTTATTCGCATCTTGAAGCACGAATCTTACGGCATAAGACTTCTTATTTTTAGCCATATTCTTACCTTTATAAACATCAAATAAAGAAACTTCTTTTAATATTCTTCGATCACATTTTTTAGCTATCGCTTCTATTTCTTCAAACTTAACTGTATCGTCAAGCAATAAAGATAAATCTCTTTGTACCGTAGGAAATTTTATCAATTCTTTGAATTTAACTTTATTCATTTTCAATAAATCAAGAACAACATCCCAATTTATTAAAGCCACAAAAACGTCGGTTTTAATTCCAAAATGTTTTTTCAAATCAGCTCTTACCCAACCAATATCAGCTACTTTCTTTTTAGCTATTTTATAAGTTAAACCGTCTTCCAATAATTCGTTTTTAGTACCTGTAATTGCT
The DNA here is from genome assembly GCA_947311095.1 of uncultured Flavobacteriales bacterium. GTDB lineage: Bacteria > Bacteroidota > Bacteroidia > Flavobacteriales_D > Parvicellaceae > S010-51. Next base: position 5,263 of record CAMZKF010000164.1, on the reverse strand, counting down.
CCATTTTTCCAAATTCCTAAACGCTCTAATACACTTTCAAGAACCCCTTTTATGTCGTAAAAACTAACCTTACTATTGTTTGAATTCCAACTTTCTTCTTGAACTCTTCCGCTTAAAACAATTGACAAATACTGCTCTTCATGATAGCCACTTTCAAATTTTTGATAAATTTTACCAAACTCATATAGTTTTACATTTTCGGTTCCATAGTTTTGATTTAAACGAACTGCCTCCAACCCATTAAACAATAATGTTTGTCGCATAACATCTAATTCTGAGCTCAAAGGATTGAGCATTTTTACAGAATAATCGTTTTTTATTTGACCTGTATTTGCAAGTTCGACATAGCTAGATTTTGTTAATGAATTAGACATCGCTTCAAAAAAACCAACACTAGAGAGCCAATCGGAAACATAGTTTTGGTGTTTTTCTTTATCTAACTTAGGTCGGTATGACAACGAAGTGTTTAATTTTTCTGGAATAGGAACGTTATTAAAACCATATATTCTTAACACTTCTTCAGCGATATCGGCTTCTCTTTGAACATCTACTCGATATGCTGGAACTTCTAATTCCAATTCTTCTCCTGAAGTTTTTAGCACTTTAATATCTAAATAAGATAAAATTTCTTCAATTTCATTTTCTTTAAAACGAACCCCACATAATTTAGCTATTCTTTCCTTATTAACAGAGAAGAAAAAGTTAGGAATAGGATTAGGATAAACATCTGTAATATTTGAAGAAATTTTGCCTCCTGCTATTTCTTTAATCAATAACGCTGCTCTTTTTAAGGCTTCAACGGTTAAATTAGGATCAATTCCTCTTTCGAAACGAAAGGAAGCGTCGGTATTCAACCCGTGTCTTTTCGCTGTTTTACGAACACTAACAGGATTAAAATAAGCACTTTCTAAAAATATATTTTCCGTCTTATCATTTATTCCCGATTTAGCACCTCCAAATACACCTGCAATACACATACCTTCATTGGCATTAGCAATCATTAAATCTTCCTGATGCAATTCTCTTTCGATATCGTCTAGTGTTGTGAATTTTGTATCGCTATCCAAAGTTGTCACTTTTATATTTTTTCCCTCTATTTTATCGGCATCAAAAGCATGCAAAGGCTGCCCGTATTCGTGCAGTACAAAATTAGTAACATCTACTACATTGTTGATAGGGGCAATATCAATAGAGTTTAAACGTTTTTTTAACCACTCTGGCGACTCTTCTATTTTAACATCACTAATAGAAACACCACAGTAGCGTGGACAAACTGTTGAATTTTCAACTTCTACTTTTATTTCTAAAGCATTGTCATCTACTTTAAAATTAGAAACATCAGGCCATTTTAATTGAGTGTCCTTAGAGGCAATTCCTTTATATTTAAATGCCGCTAAAAGATCACGAGCAACTCCAATATGCCCCATTGCATCTGCTCTGTTTGGAGTTAACCCTATTTCTATCTGCGTATCTTTCTCTACTTTAAAATATTGAGAAGCGGGAGTTCCTGGCTCAGCATCTGTATCTAAAACCATTATTCCATCGTGAGCTCCTCCAAAACCGATTTCATCAGCTCCACAAATCATTCCTAATGATTCTACCCCTCTAATTTTAGATTTTTTAATTTTAAAAGAATCTCCTTTTTCGTCATATAATACTGTACCAGGTACAGCAACAACTACTTTTTGACCGACATCTACATTGGGAGCTCCACAAACAATTTGCTGAGGTTCTCCTCCCACATTTACTGTTGTAATGTTTAGTTTATCTGCATTAGGGTGTTTTTCTTTTGTTAAAACCTCTCCAATTACTAATCCTTCTAAACCTCCTTTTATACTTATACTCTCTGCGGTTTTTTCCACTTCCAAACCTGTATCGGTAAGTATTTCTGAAACAGTTACAGCATCTAAATCTGTTGTTATATATTGTTTAAGCCAATTGAATGAAACTTTCATAAAATTATTTATTTTTAAATCAAGATTACAAAAATAGTTTTTTTAGTTTAAAGACGCTGTTTTTTACCGTAAAATTATAAACAAGAAACAAAAACTTATTCATTCAACACTAAATTTCGTAAAACAGGGATTTGAAAATAAAAATAAAATAAAAAAAGAGTAATTCTCACTATTTTTTTTTAACTTTTAAGTTTTACACTAATATGTCAATTGAATTGACATTAATACAATAACGTTACAATTAAAAACTAACCGTGATAAAACATTTTTTTTTAAAATACAGCACCATTATAACGCTATTAATGCCACTATTTTTCATTGGGATAAACGGTAAATCAACAGCACAATCAGATAGTTCTCATGTAGAAAAACTACAACAAATAAAAGCTGTTTTTAAATCTTGCGTTCCTTGTTCTATAGATTCATTACATAAATTGCACAATATATATGAAGACTCCCTTACACAGAAAGAACAATTGTACCTTACTATACTAGAAGGGCAAGCAATCAAACGAAATGGCAAACATAGAAAAGCAAAATTATTATTTGACAGCACCTACTTTTATGATTCTTTATCTCCGATAGTCAATTCGGATTATTATTTTGATTTTTTAATCAATTATGGTAATATCTATTACAATTTAGAACTATATGACAGTGCAATTTCAATCCATAAAAACACATTATACCTATTAAATAAAGATAAAGAAATTAAAGATAGATTACGCTATAAAGAGATGGTATATTCCAACTTAACCAATGTTTACAACGACCAATTAGACTATGAAAATGCCATACAATTATTACTAAAAGCTACAAAAAACGACTTTAGTAAATCTTTTCACATCAACCAAAATTTAGCAAGACAGTATAGTGAATTAAAAATGTATGACGAAGCCATTTCTTATTATAAAAAATCATTACCCTTAACAACTGACGTTAATCTTATTGCCTCTTCTTTTTTAAATTTAGGAGCAATTTACAACAAGAAAAAAAACAAAGATTCGGCTCTATATTATATGCACAAATGTTTAGACACTGTAAAAAGTATTCAAACCAAAATTTATTGTCTTTACAATCTCACCGATTATTACCTTTCTTTAGACAACTTTGAAACGACTAAATTATATATTGATAGCGGAAGAATTATCAGTGATTCGCTAAACAATCCAAAATATAAAAGTCTTTTTGATCTATCCTCAGGAACACTAGCTCTTAAACAAAAAAAATACAATACAGCTTTAAAGTATTACAAAAAAATAAACCTAAAAAAAATACCCTGGCTAGATTTTCATTTAGAATTTTATAATAATTACAGCCAAGTTTGCAAAGCATTAAATAAAACTAAAAAGGCATATGAATTACTCAAGCATTACACAACATTAAAAGACAGTATTGACACCTTTAAAAATGAAGTTAAATTCATTTCTATTATACACAATTATCAGTTAAAGCAAAAGCAAAATAAAATAGAGATGCTTTCTCAAAAGAGTGAGCTATTAAAAAAAGACAAACAAATAAAAAAACAACAAACAGATTCGTTAACTAAAGCCATTAAGACTCAAAAAAAGCGAACAATGTGGGGAGTTATCTTTGCTTTAAGTTTTGGAACAATTCTTTTTTTACTTTTAAAATACCGACTAAAGAAAAAGGAAATAGAAAACGAATTATTAATCAAAAAACAAGAAATAAAAGAAATTGAGATTAAAAATTTAAACCATAAAATAGAAACTGAAAAACTAGAATCAGAATTAAAAGGAGAAGAAAAAGAACGAGCAAGGTTAGCTTCTGAACTACACGACGGAATAGGCAGTGCTTTGACAGGCTTACGACTAAAAACAAACAAAAAACATCCCTATGATAACTTTGAACAAGAACTTTCGAATATTTACAACGAAGTTAGATTAATCTCTCATCGATTATCTCCTCCAATTGAAAACGATGCTAAATTACTGGTTATAAACTTAACACAACGTTTTTTTGACTATACACCAATAAAATATAACATAAATTGGTTTCCAGAAGATGTCTCGTTTGAAATAAAAGGAAGTCATAAAATTGACTTTTACCGCATTATTCAAGAAATTTACAACAACATTGTCAAACACGCTAATTCAAAAGAAATTGAAATTACAGTTAATATCGAAAACCAAACTTTCAACATCATTATAGAGGATTATGGAATTGGATTTGACTCTTCTAACACCAAAGGTAGCTTTGGATTAAATAGCTTAAAACAAAGAGCCAAAGCACTTAATGCCAAACTAGAAATAGATAGTAAAACAAATAGAGGAACAAGCATTTATCTTACCTTTAAAACAATAAATTATGATTAAACTTTTTATAGTAGATGACCACCAAATGATGCTTGATGGAATACAGGCTTATTTTAAAGAGGATACAGAAATAGAAATTGTAGGTAATAGTATTTCTTACGAAGACGCTGTAAGGAAAATAATAAACGGAAAGATAAATTTTGATATTTTATTAACCGATTTAAACTTAAAAGACAAAACAGGTTTGGATTTAATCAGGAAATTAAAAGAAGCCAATATTAAAAGTAAATATATGGTATTAACCATGTATTTTGAAAGAAATATTATTGCTCAATTAAAAAAACTAAATGTTAAAGGCTTTTTACATAAAGACGCTCCTCAATTAAAATTGCGTAATGCAGTAATTGAAGTATCAAAAGGAGGCATCGTATTTCCTGAAAATTCACCTACCGAAAATGTAAACTACGACTTAGAATCGAAATATACAACAGCAAAAGATAACTTTGGAGTCAGATATAAACTTTCTAAAAGAGAATTAGAAATAGCATTATTAATCACAGAAGGAAATAGCACAGACCAAATAGCAACAACCCTAGAATTGAGTCCTGCAACAGTTTCTACACACAGAAAAAACCTTCAAAACAAAACAAAAACTTCGACCCCTCTTGAGCTTTATAAACTATTAATAGACCAGAAATAAATATAAATAATTAGAGTTCATATTCTTTATATTTACTATTTTTACGATTATGAACACATATACTTTAATCATTGCAGCTTCTTCCATTATAATACTAAGCTTTTTATTTAATATTATAGCCAAGAAAACGAACATACCAAGTGTACTCATGCTTATTGTTCTCGGAGTTATCATTCAAATTGGTTTTTGGAAACCCGACTTAGAAGGTACAGACAAAGGCATTATGACAGTTCTTGAAATACTAGGAAATGTAGGCTTGATATTTATTGTATTAGAAGCAGCCCTTGACTTAAAATTAAAAAAAAGCAAAGCTAAACTAATACTTAGTAGTT
>CAMZKF010000163.1 GCA_947311095.1 uncultured Flavobacteriales bacterium | reverse complement strand
TTTTATTAACGATAAGTCCATTTCTTTTTGTAACATGTTTTTGGCAATTTCTATCTTGCCTTCTATCTTGCCTTTTATCTTTCCTTTTATTTCTCCTCTTATTTCTCCTTCTTCTCGTGCGGTGTCCAATGAGTTTTTAATGTCTCTGTAATATTTTAAACTATCTTCATAATCTTGGTACTCTTCTTGGCTAAACTTTGCTATTTCAGCCGTTTTAAAAAGCTTTAAGAATATGTTTTCTTTTAATTCACTAGGAATCCGATCTAATTTATGAAGGTTTTTTAATACAAAAAGCCATTTTTCAAATCGAGTCTTTAATTCATTTGCCTTTTTATTAAATTTGGGCATTTCTAAATAAATGAACGTTAGTTTGTCATAAAACACTTTTTTAGTTTCGATGTCGGTTAGTTTTATATCGTATCTATATTTATTGGGTTCATTTTTATCTTCGTCAAATACAAAATCAAGAATAGCTATTGTGTATATTTTTTTTAGTTCAAAATCCCAAATACTTCCTGTTTTAGCTTGTTCTCTAATTGGAAAAGTAGAGTAATATATGCTTCGGTCTTTAAAAAATTTTTGTTTTGTTTTTTGAAGTTCTACAATAAATTTTTCTCCTTTATCGTTTGTACAATATAAATCAAAAATAGCTTTTCTATTAAGTTCGGTAGCTCCTAAATTTTCGTTTTTTAGATAAGTAAGTTGCGTTATTTTTCCTTGTTCTTCTACTAATAATTCATTTAAAAAATCAAGCAATAAATCTTTATTAGGCTCTTCCCCAAACAAACGTTTAAAACCGTAATCGGTAAACGGATTTACATATTTCTCCTTAAATTCTGACATTGTATTCGCTCTTTTCAAACAAAGGTACGAAATTTATCTTATAATTATTCGGAGATAATTTTATAAAGCTCCCCAATTTATTTAATATAAAATGGGGCTTGTAAAACATTTTACTTCCTGTTTTTCTTTTTAAACTAGTATAACACCAATAATCAATTGCATTGAGTATATTTGTAAAAAAACGAATAAACCTTAGCTTATGAAATTATCTAAAGTACAACAAAAAGCATTTGAAGCTTTAGCCATAAAAGAATTAAATAATATGCAAGGTTCTTTTATCGACATTGCAAAAAAAGAAAACAATCTTATTCTACTATCTCCTACAGGAAGTGGAAAAACATTTGCTTTTTTACTAGCTTTATTAGATAAATTAAATCCAAAGATAAAAGAAATTCAAGCTTTAATTATTGTGCCATCAAGAGAATTAGCGATGCAGATTGAACAGGTTTTTAAATCAATGAAAACAGGTTGTAAAATAAATTCGGTATATGGAGGACATGCTATAAAAACAGAAATTAATAATTTTTCAGAACCTCCAGCTATTTTAGTTGGAACACCAGGTCGAATAGACGATCATTTGAACCGAAAAAATTTCAATCCGCATTATATTTCTACTTTAATTTTAGACGAATTTGATAAAGCTTTAGAATTTGGGTTTCAAGAAGATATGAAACTCATTATAAAACGTTTATCCGATTTAAAAACGAGGTATTTAACTTCTGCAACAGCCATTGGAAACGTACCTCGATTTGTAGGTCTAGAAAATCCTAAAACCGTTGATTTCACAACGAAACAAAAAGTAGATAGCTTGAGTATTTTCGAAATTAGATCAGAAGAGACGGACAAAATTGAAGCTTTATTTCGGCTTGTTTGTACCCTCAAAAATGAGCCTACTTTAGTATTTTGTAATCACAGAGACGCTGTAAAAAGAATCGGGAAATTATTGGCTAAAAATGATATACCTAACAGTACCTTTCACGGAGGTTTATTACAAACAGAACGAGAACGAGCTTTAGTAAAATTTAGAAATGGAAGCACTACCCTACTGATTACAACCGACTTAGCTTCGAGAGGGCTCGACATACCTGAAATAAAAAATGTAATTCATTATCAACTTCCCAATACTGAAGATGCATTTATCCATAGAAACGGAAGAACAGCAAGAATGCAAGCGAAAGGAATTTCTTATTTAGTATTTTCAGAACAAGAAGAAGTACCCGATTTTATAACGAGCAATATGACTATAAAAATGTTGCCAGAAGAAACATTCTTACCCGATTATCCTCAATGGATAACAGTTTATATAGGTGGAGGAAAAAAAGATAAAATTAATAAAATAGATTTGGTTGGTTTTTTCTTAAAAGTAGGAAAATTAAAGAGTAATGAACTTGGAAAAATAGAGGTTTTTGATAAATTTTCTTACGTAGCCATATCAACTCAAAAAGTAAATCAAGTTCTAAAATTAACGGCAAAAGAAAAAATTAAGAAAAAGAAATTTAAAATAGATATAGCTTTATAAGTTATTATTTTTCACACTTTCTTAACATTTAATTGTCTAAATCTTATAACCTTTTTACATTTTAAGACTAAAGACAATGAGTAACTTTGCACTTTAACCAGAATAAGTCTTTAATTATGAATAACGACGGTAATTTTATACAAGGAAGAATGAAAGGAGGTGTAACAGCCTTTAAAGGAGCTTTAGAGTTTTTTAAAACCGAGCATAGCGTTATGGTTCAATTTGCAGCTTTTATTTTGTTTGGAATCCTTGGTCTTTGGGTGGGAATAAATCGCTACGAATGGATGTTCCAATTTGTAGTCTTTGGAGTTATTTTTACAGCAGAAGCTTTGAATACAGCAATAGAAAGAATAGCTGATTTTATGCATCCAGAATACCACACTAAAATAGGTTGGATAAAAGATTTGGCAGCTGGAGCCGTTTTTTGTGCATTCTTTACTGCAATTTGCATTGCTGGTTTTATTTACATTCCTTACCTAATGCTTTATTTAGAACAATAGCTATTCCTATTTCGTGAATAACTTTACCACCTCTATCTTTTTTATTTTTGATTTGTTTGTATTTTAGAACTTGGTTCCTCCTCATACCAAATCAACATTAATAATCCACTTAGAAAACAGCATCAATAATTTCTTTATGAATACTCTATTATCACAAAGAAATCTTACACAGAAAGAACACGTAACATTATAATAATCAAATAATAACAAACTAGTTCCTTTCTTATAACACTTTTTATAATTTAATTCTTGGTAATTGAATCTAAATTTGGCTAAATCCTTTTAATTATATATATTTACTCTTTAAAACCACCAAAACTCATCTTATGAAAATATATTCACTTCTATTTGGACTAGCTTCATTTGTTGCTATTCAAGCGCAAAACGTAGGTATAAATCAAAATTCACCTACAAATTCATTGCACATCACTCCTTTAAACGGAGGAGACGATCCCCTAAGAATAGACGGTATGCAATCGTATATTTCAGGAGATACAACATTGTTAATTATAGATAATACTACTGGTATTGTTAGGTATGTTGCTAAAAGTGATTTAGGGGGAATGATTGGAAATATATTATTTCAAGACAGTGATTTTACAAACAACTTAACTACCTACGTTACCAACAATTCAAGTACAGATACAGATATTGATAGTGCTAGAGTTGTAGGAAACACCCTCCAAATTTTTGAAAATGGAACTATGGTTACTGCTGATTTAACCAATGTTACAGGTACTACTTATTCCGGGGGTACAGGAATAGGAATAACAGGAAGTATAATTACAAATACAGCTCCAGACCAAACTGTTACAATAGCTGGTACGGGAGGTACAACTGTTGCAGGAACTTACCCTAATTTTACCATAAACTCTTCGGCTGGAACTACCTATACAGGAGGTACAGGAATAGGTATAACAGGAAGTACCATTACAAATACAGCTCCTGACCAAACTGTTACAATAGTAGGAACAGGAAATACTACGGTTACAGGAACTTACCCTAATTTTTCGATCGCTTCAACAGATAATCAGACCTTAGGTTCTAATGCTACTTCTATTACATTGACCAGTGGAGGAAGCGTTCCTTTTAGTACAATAAATGCAAAAGATTGGCATACGAATGGAAATGCAGGAACAAATGGCCCTACTGATTTTTTAGGAACTACCGACAATAAACCATTAGTCTTGAAAACCAATAACCTTGAACGAATGAGAATTGCCAATAATGGTAGAGTTTCCGTTAATGCAACAAGTGGCTTTAGTACTTCTGTTTTTCATTCTGCCGCAGTAGGTACAGACGATGCTATTACAGCGGTAGCTAGTGGTTCTGGAAATGCAGTTTTTGCACAAAACACCTCCACAGGTACAGCGTTTATTTCAATAAATTCAGGTTCTGGACATGGAGGGTATATGCAAGCCAATAATGCAACTAAATTCCCTCTATCTTTAAAAAACTTAAATTTATCTGGAACAGGATTAATCGCTTCGGGTAATAATATGTCAGGAAATTATTTAACTACTGGTACTGGGGGAGCCTTTTCAGGAACTGATGGTTCATACTCAAAATCACTAAATGCTACAGGAACTGGAGTTATAGGCTTAGGAAATAATATCACTACTTCTAACACTTACTCTTCGGGAACAGGAGGTGCTTTTACAGGTAATGACGGCCTTTATGCCATTGGAAAAACAACTTTAGGTACAGGGGTAATTGGAGTAGGAAACAATTTAAATACTTCTTCTTCTCTTCTAGTTGGTTCAGGAGGTGCATTTACAGGAACAGACATAGGAGTTTATGGAATCGCAAACAATACTTCAGGATCAGGATTGTGGGCAGTTGGTGTTTATGGTAATGGAGCTCAATTTGGTTTATTTTCCCAAACTAATTTTGGAGCAAATGGAACAAAATCTTTTGTAATCGACCACCCACTAGATCCAGAAAACAAGTTTTTGAAACATTACAGTATGGAATCTCCAGAAGTCATCAATTTTTATAGAGGAAATATTATATTAGATGCCAATGGGGAAGCTACGGTTGTTTTACCCGATTATTTTACAACTATCAACATTAATTATAGTTATACCTTAACTCCTATTGGCTCTTATTCTGATACTTATATAGCAGAAGAAATAAATGAAACTGGTCAATTTAAAATAGCAGGAGGAAATCCAAATCAAAAGATATCGTGGTATGTTTATGCTGAACGAAAAGACGTAAATGTTAATTTAGATCCTTTTAGTAAAGCCATAGAATTAGAAAAAACAGAAGCTCAAAAAGGAAAATATTTGAATCCAAAAGCTTATGGAAAACCGAAGGAATATTCTATTTTTGGTACGAAAGAAGTAAAAGCAATTGAAAAAGAAAACATAGAAATTAATATTGATCCTACTTCAAAAAAATAAAACGATTTGTTATAACAAAAAAAGCTCTTATTTTATAAGGGCTTTTTTTATTTAGAATCGTTTATTGTATTTTACAAATTTTAAATAATCAGATATTAAAATAAAATATTATTTTTGAAGAAACAGATTGAGAACATACTCTTGAAAACGCTTCATTTATCTCTCATTTTTTTAAACCAAGTTTATAATTAAAATGAATCAAGTCAACTTTAAAACACAAAAAACGGCTCGTTATTTCACATTGGGGAGTTTGAATAAAAAAACAAAAAATATTTGGATTGTTAGCCATGGCTATGCTCAGTTAGCCAATCATTTTTTGAATTGGTTTGAAGCCCTAAATTCTGATCATAATTTTATTGTAGCACCAGAAGCTTTACATCGCTTTTATTGGAAAGGTTTTGACGGTAAAGTTGTTGCTTCTTGGATGACTAAAGAAGATCGGCTGGTAGATATTTCTGACTATGTCAACTATTTAGATGAAGTCACAAAATCTGTTTTAGCACGTGCTAATAGCAATGTTAATATTCACGTTTTAGGGTTTTCTCAAGGCGGTTCAACTGTTTGCAGGTGGGTTACTCAGTCTAAGTTAAAATTTACTAGCTTAACCCTTTGGGCTGGAGCTTTCCCCGAAGACATAGATTACTTGAAAAAAGAGAACTGTTTAATCAACTCCATTTACATTTGGTGATTGGTAATGACGATCCGTTTTATAATGAAGCTAAGATTGAAACTCAAAAAAAAATACTAGAAGAAAAAAATATTAACTACAATATGATTCGTTTTTCGGGAAGACACAAAGTGCTAGCTTCTCCCCTTTTAGAATTAGAGAAAAGTTTACATAATTTGAATTAAAAATAAACGATTGTGATTAGAAAAGCAGAAAAAAAAGATAGCCAATCAATTGCTAAAATTTACAACGAATACGTAAAACAAGGAACTTCGACAATGGAATCGGAGCAAACTATTGAAGAAATCAATCAATGGATAAAAAAATATACAACTAGAGAAGGTGTCTATGTTTTTGAAAGTGATAATAATTATATCAAAGGCTGGGGAATTTTAAAAAAATATTCAGATAGATTCGGTTATCGCTTTGCTTGTGAAACATCTATTTATATTGACCAAAACTTTAAAAGACAGAAAATAGGACATCAACTAAATCGTTTTTTAATTCAGAAAGCTAAAGAATTCGACTATAAACACATGACCGCTAAAATATTTGCTACGAATACATCAAGCATTAATTTCCTTTCTAAATATGGTTACACTATTGTAGGAAAACAAAATAAAATCGGTCTTTTAAATAATAAATGGATTGATATGATTATTATGGAAAAAATTATTTAAAACGCTATGTTTAAAACATTATTAGCTCTATATATAGCTCGTTTAGTTTTTCTAAATAGATTAAATAGTAGAATAAAAAAATCTAGTTTTGAAAATAAGATAAACGTTTATACTAAATCCGATTTTTCGAATGATTCTCAAATTAAGAGATGGTATAAAAAATCTTTCACAAAAGATGTGCATCGCTACGCTTACGATTTATCACCTTTTAAACATGGTCTTTGGTTAATTTACATTATAGATCGAAAATCGTTCGACAGATACTTGTCTATCGATCAATTTAACCCGCATTATTCACAGTATTAATAATAATAAAAACTATCGCAGCTAAGTCTTATAAATTTAAAAAGTGAGAGTTTGACTTGTCATTTATATGC
>CAMZKF010000162.1 GCA_947311095.1 uncultured Flavobacteriales bacterium | reverse complement strand
TGAACAGCCTTTATCTGAACCATAAATACATACCGAATCTTTTAATATATGATTGGGGATTAATTCTAATCCCCGTGTAAACAAGAGGTTATTAGATTTTTTTTGTATTTTTGTGAGAAGGAAGAAAGCCTATGATTTTTTTATTTAAAGTTTGCACTTCAAAATTTATTATTTCGGACAGCTATGCTTGTAAACCTTAAAAAAAGTGAAGAATGTACACGGAAATACTCAAGGTCATAAACTCTATTTTGACAAAATAAAATCCGTTATACCTGTTTCTAGGAGCAAATCTAAAATAGTAAAAAACAAGCTAATAGAAATCTCTCATCTAAAAAAATAACGCTAAATGAATTTAATCTGTTATAAAAAATAAAAGAACTTATAAATTATTCAATGCTTTTTATTACTTTTGTAGAAATAAAAAAATAAGCACCATGGCAGATAAAAATTTTCACGGAAATACAGCAGGAATTGGATACATCTATGTTGGAACATGTATCGCAGTTATTCTTTGGATTACATTTTTAGGATAATCAAAACTTACATTAGGTATGCATAAACGAATTGAAAAACCTTTCAATTCTGTCTTTTCGTGGTTTATAAAAAAACGATTACACGAAATAGAATACTTCAAAAAGCACCCCATAAAAGTACAAGAAGAATTACTTCTTGATTTGGTTAAGCGTGCTAAAAACACTGTTTTTGGAAAAGAAAATAATTTTGAAAATGTATATAATTATGAATCTTTTAAAAAAAACATTCCCTTACAAGATTACACTTCATTAAAACCATATATTGATAGAACTATAAAAGGAGAGCAAAACCTTTTGTGGCAAGACAATATAAAATGGTTTGCAAAATCATCGGGAACTTCTACAGGTAAAAGTAAATTTATCCCTGTTACAAAAGAAGCTGTTGATCAATGCCACTATAAAGGAGGTAAAGACTTACTCGGAATGTACTATAAGTTTCACCCCGAAACCAGACTGTTTAACGGTAAGCATTTAATTCTTGGAGGTAGTTCTCAAATTAATTATTTTAATAGTAAGTCTTACTTTGGAGATTTGTCGGCAATTATAGTCAAAAACCTACCTTGGTGGTGCGAATGGAGAAGAACACCAAAAAAAGAAATTACTCTAATGGAAAACTGGGAAGAAAAACTTCCTAAAATGGTCGAAGCAACCATAAAAGAAGATGTAATGATTCTTGCAGGTGTTCCATCTTGGGTTTTGGTATTTCTAAAAGAAGTACTCAAACAAACAGGAAAAACAAACATTATGGAGGTATGGCCAAACTTAGAACTGTACATGCACGGAGGCGTTAATTTTAAACCTTATCAAGCACAGTTTGAAGCCATCATAAAAAACAAAAAGATGAATTATGTCCAGTCTTATAACGCTAGTGAAGGTTTTTTTAGTGTACAAGACCGAGTAAAAGCAGACGACATGTTGCTAATGTTGGACTATGGTATTTTTTATGAATTTGCGACCTTAGACGAATTGAAAAAAGAAAAACCCAACGTAATTTCATTAAAAGATGTAAAGAAAAATGTCAATTACGCAATTATAGTTTCTACTACTGTCGGTCTTTGGAGGTATGTAATTGGCGACACCGTTAAGTTTACATCCATCAATCCTCATCGAATAATTGTTTCGGGAAGAACAACACATTTTTTAAACGCATTTGGCGAAGAATTGATAATAGATAATACAGATAAAGCTATAACAGAAGCTTGTCAGAAAACAAACGCTTCTTTTCAGGAATATACAGTAGCTCCTATTTATATGTCCAAAAATAAAACAGGAGGGCACGAATGGGTTATAGAGTTTAATAAAGCTCCAAAAAACATAGAATTATTCGCAAAAGAATTAGACACTGCTCTAAAGAACTTAAACAGTGATTACGAGGCAAAAAGAACAGGAAATCTATCGATACAAGCTCCCAAAATTCATATTGCAAAAAATGGCTTGTTTTATGATTGGTTAAAAACAAAAAATAAATTAGGAGGACAACACAAAATTCCTAAATTAGCTAACGATAGAAAAATAATAGAAGAAATTTTGAGTTTAAATTATTAAACTCAATGCGTTTCTTAAGCCATTTATGAAAATAGTTTTTTCCATATTCCTTTGTTGTATAACCTTACTAAGTTTTAATGCTCAAGATACACTAAAACTTCTGTACAAATGGAAAGTAGAAGCTATTGATTTTGAGGTTGATAACTTTGGATATATATATACATACAACAGTCTAAAAATAGAAAAACACAAAGCCGATGGAACTCTAGTGGCAACGTATAGTAATTATAACTTAGGTGACATAAGTAGTATTGATGTCAATAATCCGTTGAGGATATTGGCACTTCATAAAAACCAAAATACGTTAGTAATATTAGATAATACACTATCTCTAGAACAAGACAACGGATTAGATTTAACTGCCTTAGGATTGTACAACACAACTGCATTTACTTATAGTTCGCTAAATAATGGGATTTGGTTTTACGATAAAGAATTATTTCAACTAATAAAAACAAATCAGTTAATGGAGACAATATATCAGTCTGGGAATTTGTTGCAATTGTTAAATAAAGAGACATTGGGAGTAAAACAACTAATCGAAGATGACGATAAACTTTATTTGGTTTGTGAAAAATACATTTTAGTTTTTGATTTGTATGGAGCTTATTACAATACCTTACACTTTCCTTACTACAAAGGAATAGAAATTAAAAATAACATTATTTTTACTTTTAACAAAGGACATTTAAAGGCTTACGATACGAAAACTTTTGAAGAGCAAATCTCTAATTTTGTACTTGACGACAAATTACTACATAAATTAAATGAAGGTTTTATTTATGAGTTAGGTGAAAAATCATTTTCGATTTATGCCATTGAAAGCAGTCAAAAAAAATAAATAAAAATTTGTTTATGGATTTTTATTTATTTTAGCATCTATTTATTAACGTTAGTAATACTTGATTCAAAATAGCGACTTTAGAAGCTCATTTTGAATTTAGTGTTAGTTGCTTTAACTATAAATGGTTAACCTGTTTAAACGCCCTCCTAAAAAAATAAATCCAATGGTAAAAATTTTAGTTATTCTTTCTTTATTTTCTAGTACTATTCTTTATTCTCAAGGGTATAATTTTGAGTTACAAGGAAAAATATTTGACGATAGCTATGCATTAGTGCCTGAAGTTGTGGTTAATTTCAATAAAAATGACAAGAAAATATATTTAGATAATTCGGGAGCGTTTCAGTTCAACTATAACTATTTGAAAGGAGATTTTATAGTTTTTAATTGCATTGGTTTTGAATCCGACACCTTATTTATAACCGAAAGGATAGCTAAAAAAAGAAGTAAAAAAGGGGTTTGGAATGTGAATATAAAATTGAAGCCTATTGTTTTTGACGAAGTTGTTGTTACTGCTCAAAAAGTAGATACGGTATTTGGTAGTTCTCTATTTTCGATAGCAGATTATTTACTAATTGATGAAAATAACTTATTGCTATTAACCTATGATAAACGGATTGCTAAAAGAGCTAAATTACGCTTAACAAACAAAGACCAAAAGGAA
This sequence comes from uncultured Flavobacteriales bacterium, assembly GCA_947311095.1. GTDB lineage: Bacteria > Bacteroidota > Bacteroidia > Flavobacteriales_D > Parvicellaceae > S010-51. The sequence goes on along the minus strand of CAMZKF010000162.1, from coordinate 6,595 downwards.
GTTTGTAGTTATTTAATACCAGACGAACCACTCTATTTATATACGGATTACGCCAATAATAATTACCTGATTTGCAAATATAAAATATACGAGATAAGAATACAACTGGACAAAATTTCGCTAACCCCTGTACCTAAAGAGAATTTTTATGGATTTTACAATAGGATTATTGATACAATTGGCGACAACTTTTATTATTCCAATTATACAGACTTATATCCAGCTGTTGATTTTTTAGTCTCAAACCGTTTAGACTCGACCTCACATACGAAGTTGCTAACTGTACAAGATGATTTTATGATGGAATTGTACCGAGCAGAATACAAATATGTAAGTGGTAGGGAAAAGCTTTGGGCATATCGAAAAGAACAGAAAACAGGAATAGATAAAGAAATATGGGTAGGAGCTAGGTATTTTACTCAAGATTTTTTATACAAAAAAATATACGCTCCTCTTTTTATAAATGAAGATACTATAATTGTATTTGACCAATATAAAAACTTAATTTATAGATTTGATAGCGACCACGACAAAATAGATTCGATACCTTATAATTTAAAAATAAAACGAAGTTTAGGGAAATGGCAACAACCTTTAATTAAAGATAAAATAACAGGAAATATTTATGCTTTATACAATAAAGGAGGGTATTTTTTCTTAAAAGGAATAAATGTGACAACAGGAAAAGCAGAACAAACACTAAAACTAAGTAATAAATACGTTGAAAACTTAACAATTTTAAATGGATACGTTTATTACATTTACCATCCTTATGAATCCATACAAAAGAAATTTTTGTATCGAGAAAAAATAAGTTTTTTTTAGCCCTTCAGAAACTTATTTTTCATTTCGCTTGGTGTGAAATTAAAAACAAAAAAATCTTTCTTCATTTTATTTGCATTATATACCATAAAAAGGGTATTTTTGCACTCTATTTAAATTTAATCTAAATAAAAAAACATGATAGAAGTTACCGACAAAGCTAAAAATCAAGCATTGCATTTAATGAAACAAGATAATAAAGAAGGTTATTTTATAAGAGTAGGAGTGCAAGGAGGAGGCTGTTCTGGACTGATGTACGATTTAGATTTTGATAATGTAATTTCAGAAAACGATAAAGAATTTGAAAGCAACGGAATAAAAGTCGTCGTAGATAAAAAGAGTTTTTTATATTTAGCAGGTACAACACTAGATTTTTCGGGAGGTTTAAATGGAAAAGGTTTTATTTTTGTCAATCCCAATGCAAGTAGAACTTGCGGGTGTGGAGAAAGTTTTTCTCTTTAATTAGAATTAGCATAAGATGAACGCATATACAGAAGATAGTTTAAAAGCAGAACTGGAAAATCAAAGCTACGAATTTGGTTTTACCATAGATATAGATTCAGACAAAGCTCCAAATGGACTTTCTGAAGATATTGTACGGTTTATTTCAACGAAGAAAAACGAACCAGAATGGTTATTAGAATACAGACTAAATGCATTTCGTATTTGGTCTGAAATGGAAGAGCCAAATTGGGCGCATGTAAAATACGAGAAGCCAGATTTTCAGAACATCTGCTATTATTCAGCTCCAAAACCAAAGAAAGAACTAGCCAGTTTAGACGAAGTCGATCCAGAGATTTTAAAAACAATGGAACGCTTAGGAATATCTGTTGACGAACAAAAAAAATTAACAGGAGTAGCAGTTGATTTTGTAATTGATTCGGTTTCGGTAGCAACATCTTTTAAAGAAAAACTTGGTGAATTAGGCGTTATTTTCTGTTCCTTTAGTGAAGCAGTAAAAGAACACCCAGAATTGGTAAAGAAATATTTAGGAACAGTAGTACCAACAGCCGACAATTATTATGCAGCTTTAAATGCCGCAGTTTTTTCCGACGGTTCATTCTGTTATATTCCAAAAGGAGTAAGATGTCCAATGGAACTTTCTACTTATTTTAGAATAAACGAAGCAGGAACAGGTCAATTTGAAAGAACGTTGCTTGTCGCAGATGAAGGAAGTTACGTGAGCTACCTAGAAGGTTGTACGGCTCCATCGAGAGACGAAAATCAATTGCACGCAGCAGTCGTAGAATTGATAGCAATGGACGGGGCGGAAATAAAATATTCGACCGTACAAAATTGGTATCCAGGCGATAAAAATGGCGTAGGTGGTGTTTTTAATTTCGTAACCAAACGAGGACTTTGTGAAGCCAATGCAAAAATATCTTGGACACAAGTAGAAACAGGCTCGGCAGTAACGTGGAAATATCCATCATGTATATTAAAAGGAGATAATGCTGTGGGAGAATTTTATTCGGTAGCCGTAACCAATAACTACCAACAAGCCGATACAGGTACTAAAATGATTCATATAGGAAAGAATACAAAAAGTACAATTATATCAAAAGGAATTTCGGCGGGGCATAGCCACAACTCTTACAGAGGCTTAGTAAAAATAGGAAAAGGAGCAGAAAATGCACGTAATTTTTCGCAATGCGATTCTTTACTGATGACCGATACAAGTGGCGCACATACCTACCCGTATGTAGAATGTGAAAATTCCACAGCTCATTTAGAACACGAAGCTACAACCAGTAAAATTGGAGAAGACCAACTATTTTATTGCAAACAAAGAGGAATAAGCGAAGAAAAAGCAATAAGCTTAATCGTAAACGGATATGCCAAAGAAGTTTTAAATAATTTACCAATGGAGTTTGCAGTAGAAGCTCAAAAATTATTAGAAATTAGTTTAGAAAATTCAGTTGGATAGTTCGCCAATAAATAACAATATCAGTACAATAAGAATTTATAAAATACCATGAGTAATACAATTATAAAAATAAAAGATTTACACGCATCAATAGATGGAAAAGAAATACTGAAAGGTGTTAATTTGGAAGTTAAAGCAGGTGAAGTCCATGCAATAATGGGTCCCAATGGAGCTGGAAAAAGCACCCTGTCAGCAGTTTTAGCTGGAAGAGACGAATACGAAGTAACAAGCGGTTCGGTAGAGTTTTTAGGTAAAGATTTATTAGCATATGAGCCCGAAGAAAGAGCATGGTTAGGACTATTTTTAGCCTTTCAATACCCTATTGAAATAGCAGGTGTAAGCAATATGAATTTCTTAAAAACAGCTTTACAAGAAAAAAGTAAGTACTTAGGAACAACGCCTCTAACAGCACGAGAGTTTTTAAAAAGAGTAAAAGAAAAAGCATCGTTGGTTGAACTAAATGACAAATTAAAGAATCGCGCCGTTAACGAAGGCTTTTCAGGAGGTGAAAAAAAGCGAAACGAAATTTTTCAAATGGCAATGCTAGATCCAAAATTAGCAATACTAGATGAAACCGATTCAGGGTTAGATATCGATGCGTTAAGAATTGTATCAAAAGGAGTAAACACCTTAAAAACAAAAGAAAATGCAACAATTGTAATCACCCATTATCAAAGACTATTAGACTATATAGTACCTGATTTTGTGCATGTATTAGCCGACGGAAAAATTGTAAAAACAGGAGATAAAAATTTAGCGTTAGAATTAGAAGATAAAGGATACGATTGGATTTAGGAATAATTAATACAGAGGTTTATTTGAGTATATTAATTAATATTAAAACGCAACAAAAGAAATAGAGTAAAGTACAAAATGAAGCAATTAGAAAACATATTAAATCAAATTTCGAATTTGAAAGAAACTTTTGAAGTTACAGAAATTGTTGATTCTAATTGGGAAAAAAAATACTGGCAAAAACTTCGTTTAGAATGGAATCATGGTTCTAATTCGATAGAAGGAAATACACTGACTTATGACGAAACGGTTTCTTTAATACTAAAAGATATAACAACAGGCTTACATGAATTTAGAGAATATGAAGAAATAAAAGCGCATGATTTAGCAATTTACGACATAAAAAAATGGTCAAAAGAAGAAAGACTAATTTCAGAAACAGATATTTGTAATTTGAATAAAACGATACTCGTTAGAGATTTTTTCAAAGAAGCTATTACTCTCGAAGGTAATCGAACTAAACGTATTATACAAGTTGGAAAATACAAAAACCAACCCAATTCGGTATTACTTAGTAATGGTGAATATTTTAATTACTGTTCACCTTTAGAAACTCCAATAAAAATGAGAGAATTAATGGTTTGGTTTAACGAAAATCAAGATACGTCACCATTAATATTAGCAGCTGAATTTCATCATAAATTTATTTTAATTCACCCATTTGACGATGGTAATGGAAGAGTTTCTCGTTTGCTAGTCAATTATATTTTAATGAAGAATGGATTGCCTGCAATTGTAATAAAAAAAGAGCATAAAAAAGAATATTTATTAAGTTTAAGACTAGCTGATGCAGGAAATATAAAACCTTTTATCTCATTTTTAGGAGAACGCTTAATTTGGAGTTTGGAATTAGGGATAAAAGCTAAACAAGGAAGGACTCTCGATGAATTAGGAGATTGGAAGAAAAAACTTGAGGCTTTATCATTTAATTTAGAAGATGAGAAAATTAGCAAAAAAAACAGATTAATAAATAACTACAACAATCTCGTACTTCCTTTTTTAAAACAATTAGATTTTAATATTAAAACAATAGAAGAAAAGTTGTTTTCAAACAATAATAAATCTAACCGAGAAAGTTATTACTTAAATTTTGATGATTCAATAAATTATATTGAAACTCAACAAAATATTAAAATTAAAAAAGATCTAAAAGATTATATTGACATTAATTATCGTTTAGAAAACTTCAATAATTCCGATCAGGATTTAATAATCAGAATTTCGGCTAACTATAAAAATAAAGTAACAACAAATTTAGAATTTATTTTTCAATCATTAACGCTATCTAAAGAATTTGATTTAGAACGAGAATCACCAGTCGAGCTTGCCGATCAATTATCAAACAATTTAATAACATTTATAGAATCTTGTAAAAAAGAAATATAACATTACCAAATGACAGTTACAACAATACATCCAATATTAGAAAATTTAAAAACTTCTGAAATAAACATTCAAGAAAGTAAAAAAGCGTTGTCTTTTTTAGAAAAATTAAGTTTTCCTACTCGAAAAACAGAAGATTGGAAATATACCAAAGTTTCAAAAATTATAAAAAAGAAGTACAAACAATCTTTTGCTTCTTGTGGAATAAATCCGATAGAATATATCAATAAAGATTTAGATGCTATAAATGTATTTGTAATTGACGGCGTTTATTGTACCGAACATTCAGACACTAATTCTCTTGAAGGTGTTTTTATAGAAAATATTGGAGAAAATAATGTTAATTATAATACTTTGGTGAATAATGAAATAGAAATTTTCACTGCTATTAATACCGCCTATGCTGTAAATGGAATAAGTATTTCTGTTCAGAAAAATGTAGAGGTAGATAAGCCTATTCACATTATAAACATCAATACAGAAGACGCTATAATAGCAAACACTAGAACTTTAATCGTTTTAGAACAATCGAGTCAATTAGAGCTTGTTCAATCTTATTTTTCTAAAAATGTAAAAGATACCTTTACCAATAGTGTAAATGAAATTATAGTAAAAGAAAATGCAAATTTCACCTTAACAAAATTAGAAAACGAAGGCGAGGGAAGTTATTTAATAGCATTGGATCAAATAAAACAACTGAGTGACAGCACAATACAAATTAATACCATAACAAAAAGACAAGGCTTTGCAAGAAACGATGTAAATGTTTTGGTTGATGGACAAAACTGCGCTACTTACTTAAACGGTATTTACCGACCAATAAATAAAGAACACATTGATAATCACACAAGGGTCGATCATTTAAAGCCTAATTGTACGAGTAGTGAAATATACAAAGGTGTTTTAAATGATAAATCAACAGCCGTTTTTAATGGAAAAGTAATTGTTCACGTTGACGCTCAAAAAATAGAAGCTTATCAAAAAAACAATAATGTTTTAATCTCTGACCAAGCGACAATGAATGCTAAACCAGAACTTGAAATATTTGCCGACGATGTAAAATGTAGCCACGGAACTACAACAGGTCAATTTGATAAAGAAGCTATTTTTTATTTACAAGCAAGAGGAATAAGTAAAGCAACTGCCAAGGAAATGTTGGTTGAAGCTTTTACCGATGAAGTTTACAACGAAATTAAAAATAAAAACGTAGTTGAATATTTGAAAGAAATCTGATTTTGACAATATAAAAACAAAGAATCTATTTTCAATTTATTTTTTTTAGAGAAAGATGCCGATAAGAATAAGCATAAAATATAGAGCCAATTTAATTTGAAATGCACCTTAACCTGTTTATTTAAGCACATTTCAAATTAAATTGGTTTCATTAATAAAAGACAAAACTTTTGCTTATTTTACTTCTCTATTATTTTAAACTCACTTCCATCTTTAAAGATTTTTAATGCCTCTTGTAATGGTGCATTTAGAGCATTATTAACTTGATAAAACTTTGTGAAATTAAATAAATTTTGAGCTATACTAGCCTTTAATCGTATTTTTATTGTTTCTTCAGCTTTTTCATACTCTTCTTTATTAAATTCTAACCCTTCGTCGGTCGCATACTTTATCAATTCTTTTACCGCTTTATCTATTTTAAACTTTTCATTATAT
>CAMZKF010000161.1 GCA_947311095.1 uncultured Flavobacteriales bacterium | reverse complement strand
TTGTTTTTTTAACAAATTTTAAGTTCTATTTTTATATACTAAAATCAATTAGTTTTGCTGATTAGTTTAACTCCAATAAAAAAGAATATCCCCTTATCTTAATCTTTTCTAAGTGATCTTAGTGCTCTTTTTACAATGTATTTAGTCTCTTTTACATTAGATTCTAATTCCCATTTATTGCATGTTTTTTTTACAAAATTTGCCTTTGTTTTACTTGCATCGTTCAACCAATTGGCTACGCTATTTTGAACATATTTAGACTTATCTGCCTTTAGTTTTTCTAGAATAGGTAAAGCCATTTCAGGCTTTTCTTTTAACTCTTTTAGATGTTTACACCAAACACCTCTAGGGCGTATAACTTCTGTTGTAAATCTCCTTATATTTTCGTTGGAACTCCCTGTCCATTTTTCCAATAGTCCCAATGATTCTGATAAGTTTTTTTCAACACATGGACGTAAAGCCATCCATATAATTTCTCGTACACCAAAATGAGAATCCTTTATTAAATGTTTTGAATTTTCGAGTTTTTCCGTTGTGTTTTTTGTTGTATCTAACGCAATTAAATATGCTGAATAACACCTTATAATATCTGATTGATGAGTCGCTATTTTTTTTATATTTGCTTTTAAATTATCATTTTTTTTACAATCTTCATAAATTATTCTCCCTACCAATTTTATGTTTACCAGTGTTGTTTTTTTCTTTTCTAAAGTTAGGGCTTTTTCTATAGGAGCTATTAAATGCGCAAGATTTAGCTTAGGAAACTGATTTTTAACTATGGTTAAGTGATTAACTGCTAACCATTCTATTAGATTTACCGTTTCTATATTACCTTTATTGAGTTCTTGTAACACTTCTTGGGGAATGAGCGTTAATTTTCGAGCTCCTCGCCTATTCAAAAAAGTTGACATAAAAAGATATTTAAAATAATATTCTTACAGAGATATTATAATTTCTTCCCATCGCATTTATTCCAGAACTAAACGTTTTGTAATGTACATCCATTATGTTTTGAATCCCTGCTTGAATTGATATTTTCGAATTAAATTGATAACCTGTTCTAATATTAAGAGTGTACCAATTGGGAACTCCGTCCATCGTAGCTTCATCGCTATTGTCGGTTCCTCCGAGGGCAAAATCCGTTATTTTTTTTCTCCCATTGTAAACGGTATAAAATTCAAAATCAAATTTTGGTAATTCTAATATTAATTTTGTTCTTCCAAATAAAGGTTGAATATGAGCTAACGGTTGCTGTGTTGAAGTAACTCTCCCCACGGTATAATTTAAAGTAGATTTTAACTTTAAATACCTATTTATTGTAAGGTTTAAACCTCCTGAAACGCCATATATATAACCATTATCGACATTAATATTTGCTTGTATTTTTTTCATTTCACCTTCATACAATATAGAATCATTACCGTTTAATTTAAAATCTGATTTAACAATTAAGTTGTCTAATAGAGTATAAAAAACATTTGTACTTATTGTAATAAAATGCAAACGAGTTTGACTACTATCTTTTTCCATATAATTTCTTCTAAAAGTTTTAGAAACTCCCAATTCTCCTGTATATGCAAATTCTGGTTTAATGTTATTGTTAGGGATTACTACATTGTCATTTTTTTCAAAAATTTTACCAAAATCATCTATGTTTGGGGTTCTAAATCCAGAACTTAAGTTTGTGTTTATTTTAAAAGAATTAGATGGAGATATAACCAAACCAAAACTACTTGAAAAAGCTTGAGAATTTGCGGTAATAGAATTAAATGGTAAATGAATTTGATTCGTATCTTTAAATTTCGCTTCTAGAGCTGTAAAAGTCAACCTGTTTCCAAATTTCCACAACAGTTTTTCATACGATTGAGTAATGTTTGCGTATATCGCTCCCGTTCCCATTTTACTTCCGTTATCTGGGTACCTCGTATTTGTTTTTTGTATTTCGCTAGAGTATATGTCTTTACTTTTAGCTTTTGACTCTACATAATTATAGGTTAATTCAGCTCCATAAAAAAGCTTTGTTTTGTGTTTTAAATGTTTTGAGAAATCTAAATTTAATGCTCCTAATTTAACATTTTCAGTTCTCGTATATCTCTTCGATTGATTAAATTTCCTTGTAATTCTACTTTCTTGAATTTGTTGATACGACAGAATAATTGAAGCATCATCAAAAAAAGAATTGTTATCCTTTATGGTCGTTGTCAATGCCGTTAAAGCTCTTTTTTGAGGTCCATAATACCATTCTGCGTATTTCAATACTCCATTTTTAAATTTAGTTAGCTGATCATACCTATTAATTTTAGAAGAATTAGAATACTGAGTATTTAATGTAAAACTAACTTTTTTGTTAGCTCTATAAACAATTTTCTGAAGCAAATCAAGCTGGATATATTCTGTATTATGTTGGGTATTCGTATCTAAATTAAGCAACATGGTATCTTTTCCATTTTCAAAACCCTGCGTATATTTTGTAATGCCCCAATCTTCATAGCCATGAGTCCTTTTTTTTCCCATTGTTACCTCTCCAAATTTTTTATATGAAATTGACGATAAACTTCCCCATTTTTTTTTACTTAATGTAAAATCTAAATGAGTTAAATAACTATTGTTTGCGCTAGAATAAGAAGAACTAAAAGCACTATTAAAATGAAACAAACTATCGTGATTATTCAATGGGTTTTTAGTATAATAATGAATCACACCTCCCAAAGCATCGCTACCATAAATAACTGACCCAGGACCATAGGAAATATCTACTTGTTCTAGTATATTATTATCTAATGTTATACTATTTTGTAGATGTCCGCCTCTATAAATAGCGTTATTCATTCTTACTCCATCAATAACCAATAGCACTTTATTGGCTTCCATTCCTCTAATTACAGGACTACCTCCTCCCGATTGACTTTTCTGAATTTGAACATTTCCAGTCTCTTCTAGTATATCTGCGGCTGTTTGCCCTCCTAACTTATGTATATTTTCATTGGTCAAAACATCTACTTTTATAGGTCTTCTCACATTATTATATTTCTTTGCTCTTACGGTAACTGTTGCTTCTACTCCTTCTAAAAATATAGTTTCATAATGCATCAGAATTTTATTTTTCAATTTCGATTTTATGATTGTAATTGGCAAGGTTACGGCAATGTAGCCTTCTCTCGAAATAAATAGTGTATCATTATTGGAAAATGACTTTAAGTTGATATTACCTTTATCATTAGAGTACACCTTATATCCTGTTTTCATTGAGATAACTTCTGCCATTTCAATAGGCTCTAAAAACTCGTTGTAAATTTGAACCTCTTGACCAAATAGATAAGCCGAAAAAGAACACAAAATTAATACAATAAAACTATATTTAATCATGGAATATCGTTTCTAATATTTTATACGACTTTATACTTCCTCGTTTTATTTCAGTTTGAACTTCTATATATGTAATCAAATTTTTCAGCAATTCTGTTTTAGTTATTTTGGTTAAATTCAAGTTTTTTAAACCATCAAATTTCATGCCGATTAACTCTTTAAAAACACGAGAGCTTTGCGATGAAAAATATTCTCTATCGGGTTGAGAATTATATTCAAAAACACCTTTTTGAATATGGAGTAACTCTTGTGTTAGACCTTGCTTAAAATGAGGTGTAACACCCAAAAGTTTTATTAATTGAACCAAAAAAAAATGATGAAATAAAGGGACGAAATCTTCTTCATCATAATAATTAATTAATGATTCTATACTTTTATAAGCTTCTTCGTTTGGAGCGCTTTCTCTAAGTGTTTTATTCAACACTTCTGTCAAAAAAATGGCAACAGTTCCTTTTCTAATATCGCTTGTAATTGAGTAACTCGCTTTGGATAGCCGAACTCTATTGCCAAAATTTAAATCTTTATCTGTTCTAAAATTGCTACTTAATTCTAGGTAATGAAAGGGTTGCAACAAAGCTCCTCCTCCTTTTTTTTTCTTTATTCCTTTTACAATAAATGACGTTGTACCATATTGCAAAGTATATAGTTTTAAAATTACGCTCGTTTCACCATAGTTGGTGTGGTTTAGATATAAACCTGTTATTGTTTGTTGCATTTATAATTCAGAACCTTTTATTTTTTTCCTACTAGAATGGTAGAAAGTCCTACTTTTTTTAAAATTAAAGTATCTATTAATTTAAATACAGGAACTAAAGTATTGTATAGGTTCATTTGACCTTGGGGTATGGTATCGTTTTTTAAAATATTACCTGAAACATACCACCCAAAAATCCCCATAAAATTAAAGTATTGTTGGTGTATTATTTCTAAATCATTTTGATTAAATAATGCTGCTAACGTTTTTTTATTATACCTTCTATAATGACCTAATTCCTTATCAAATCCATTCATTAACTGATTATATGAAGGTACTAAAATGATTAAATGACCTCCTTTTTTCAATAATTTTCGGGCATTTTTTATTGCCAACGAATCGTCATAGATATGTTCGACTACATTTAGGGCAAAAACGGTGTCGTAGCTTTCCAGTTGATTTTTAAATTGCGTATCAAACTCTGGGTCTGTCAAATTCATGATCTGAGTTCCTAAAAAGCTTTCTTTTCCTTTAAATCTGTTTTCTAATCTATCACAATATCCTTCTCTAATATCGGAAAGCATGATTGACTTATTGTCTTTAATAAATGAATTAGATATATTGCCAATTCCACTTCCTATTTCCAATATTTTACCTTTAGCAAAAGGTTTTATTGTACTATACATCCAATCGTTAAACTTATCAGCCTCACTAATAGCGTCTAATGTTTCTTCTCCCACCTGATCGTTTTCGTCAAATTTTAATTCTGTCATTATTTAAATAAATTATATTTAACTATACAATAAATGGCTCTTAATCCATCTCTCCAACCTATTTTTTTACCTTCGTCATAAGTTCTTCCATAATATGATATTCCTACTTCGTATATTCTTATATTTTTAACTTTGGATAGCTTAGCTGTTAATTCTGGTTCAAACCCAAAACGATTTTCTTTAAGGTCTAAACTTTTGGCTAAATCTGTTTTCATTAGTTTATAACACGTTTCCATGTCCGTTAAGTTCAGATTGGTAAACATGTTTGATAAACTGGTTAATATTTTGTTTCCTATACTGTGCCAAAAAAATAAAATACGATGAGGGTTTCCTCCTATAAATCTAGAACCATAAACAACATCAGCAAACCCTTTTAAAATCGGCTTTAATAAATCGTTGTATTCTTCGGGGTCGTATTCTAAATCGGCATCTTGTATGATTAAATATTCGCCTGTTGCTTTTTCTATGGCTTTATGTATTGCGGCTCCTTTTCCTTGGTTAAATGGTTGATTATATATTGTGATTGGTAATTCGGGATTTTCTTGACTGTATTTTTCCAATACTTCTATTGTATTGTCTGTCGAAAAATCATTTACAATTATCACCTCCTTTTTTATATTATTCACCAATTCTATTTCTTTTACTTTGTCGAGTATAAGGTGAATTGTTTTGGCTTCGTTATAAGCCGGTATAAGAATAGATAGTGTTTTTATCATTGTTTTTTTTATTGTTTTATAAATTTGTTTGCAACAAACTTACCTACTATTGTTGGGTTGTTTTTTGACTCTATTTTAGCTGGTCCTTCCATAATATCATTGACCCAAGTGGTGCTAATAATGTTTCCATTTTGCAAATAAAGCTTACCTTTCCCCTCTCTTTTATTATTTTTCCATTCGCCAATATACACCATTTTATTAGACCAAGTATATTTTCCATAGCCCGATCTAATATCATTTATCCATTCGCCTTCATAAACCGAACCGTCGGCATATTTAAATGTTCCTTTTCCATTTTTCTTATCGTCTTTCCATTCCCCTGTATAACCCATTTCTGGTAAAAACTGAAAAACATAAGTATCTGGATTGGTTACTTTAAAAACTTGTTTAAACTTTCCTTTGTATTTTTGTAATGTTGGAACTAAATATTTTCCTGTTGAAGAAAAACCTAAAGCATCAACAATTATATAGTCCACTTTTTTATCATAAAAATCGTTTAAAACGTCTTCTTTCGATATTGATTTGGGGTAATTTGTAACCAGTTTTCCTGAATACATGTGAAATAAGTTCGGCTTTCTACAAACTGTAACGGAACTGTCTGGCGTATTTTGTTTTATCCACCTTGCAGCTTTAAAATAATTAGCATATTTTGGATGCACGTCCGAATTAGCATAATTTTTTAGATATTCCGTTGATTTAAAGCTTGGAATTAACAAGAAAAACAGCGTAAATGGAAATAAATTTAATACCGTTTTTTTTGTTTTAGCATTTACTTTTTTTAGAACTATTGCAAACAAACTATAAATACCTAAAAAGAATAAACCATACATTATTGGTATTAAAGGTAGAAAAAATCGTTTTCCAAACCAAGCTTCAGGCCACAAAAGAAGAATCCCTAAAACTCCTGACAGTACAGTAAAAATAAACAAAGACTTCTTTTTTAATTGCGTTATTCCATAAATTAAAAATCCTACAATTACAATTCCTATTATCCAACTGTATATAGGTGCACTTTCTTTATAATTAAAGGCTGGATTCATAGGGATTAACCCATCTGGAATTTCAATAGATAAATAACGTTTAAAATTAGTCCACATTCTTACAAACCAATCAAAAGTATCCATAAATCCTAGCTCTTTTTGGTAAGGATTTTTGTAACTCAAGTAAGTAAAGTATGAAGAGTGATTTAATCCATTTAACCTCATTTTCCAAGGTAAATAAACCCCTATAATAGTTACCGAATAAATTAAAATTTCTTTCCAATTTCTTTTAATAATTAAATAGAGAATTAACCCTGCAACAACACCTAAAGTTATCGATTTTATATAATACATTATTCCCAAAGAAACAATCGAAATATAAAAATATGGATTGGTTAAATAATTATTGGTATCTCCTTTTTTTATGTATGCATATAAAAACAATGTAAAGAAAAACATGAATGAAATTTCACTATACATATACATTGAGAAATAAAGAACATGATAATTGTACAATAAAAATATAGATGCTACAAATGATAAATTTTGGCTTAGCCCCAATTCTTTCAGCAAGAAAAACATAACCAAAGCAGTTAGTAATAAAAAGAATCCATTTACATTTTTGGAGGTAGAAATATCGTCTCCAAAGAGATACATTGAAACAGCCAATATCGCTGGATAGCCAGGAGGATAATGTGTATGCGCTATTTCGGAGGTGATTTTTCCGTCCCTAACTCCTACAAGGTGATTATCTGTATAACCTTTTCCATTACTAAGCGATTTACCGAGTAAATAATAAGAGATATTATCCCCGCCTAAATGAATTTTATCATCTTTTTTTTCATTAAATGAGATAAAGAAAAAGACGATTATAATTGTTAAGTATAAAAAAGTAATCGCTTTATTAATTGTCAATTTCATGTTTTTTTTTATTTAATACGAAGAAAAACTTCCACGCAGGTGGGTAAATTTATAAATTTTAATGATAAAAAAAACTTTTATAGTTGCAATATGATA
>CAMZKF010000160.1 GCA_947311095.1 uncultured Flavobacteriales bacterium | reverse complement strand
GATGGTACACCAACGGCTACAACATCAGATGCTACACATAATTATACCGCAGTAGGATTTTATAATGTTAATTTATCGGCTGATGCAGGTAATGGTTGTACAGATGATTCAACCATGGTTATTGAAGTTTATGCAGAACCAACGGCACTATTTACTTATACAGACGATTGTTTGTATAATGATCCCCAGTTTACAGATGCTTCAACCGTTTCTGATGGTCATATTGAAACCTGGCAATGGAATTTTGGAGATCTTCCTGTAACTCAAATACAGTCTAACATTCCTAGTCCAACACACACATATTTACTTGATGGAAGTAAGGAGGTCACATTGATAGTAGAAACAGATAAAGGGTGTAATGATACGGTTAAGTTAACAACAATTAGGTATCCAATTCCTCAAGTAGATTTTACTTTTAATCCCGAGTGCGAATATGATTCTATTCCTTTTCAAAATTTAACAATTATAAATGCTCCAGATCAAATTACAACTTGGGTTTGGAATTATGGTGATGGTTCTCCTCTATATGGAGATTCAGTCAAGAGTCATTTATATGCCGAAGAAGGAAATTATGACGTAACATTAATAGCTTCTTCCAATCACGGGTGCGTTGATGATACCACTCATACAATTGAAGTTTATCCAGAACCAGTAGCTTTGTTTTCTAATACCACAGTATGTGAAAATTATTTTGTGACCGAATTTACCAATCAGTCGTCAGTTATAACAGGTTTTTTAAATGGATGGAAATGGAATTTTGATGATGTTGCAAATAATCAATCGACTTTGCCAAACCCGTCGCATAACTACAATGAAGATGGTATTTATAATGTTCAAATGATTGTCAAAACAGATCATGATTGTTTTGACACCGTAGTAAATCCTGTTACTGTATTGGCTAAACCTACCAATGCGTTTGAAGCGACTATAACAGAAGCTTGTTATCCGTATTGTACCGATTTTACAAGTCAAACAATTTCAAATGCAACGAATGTATCTACTTATTTTTGGAATTTTGAGACAGAAGAAGATAGCTACAGTGAAAATAATACGTTGTGTTTTGAAAATTTAAGTCATGTTGAATCTAAAATGTTTGACGTTAGATTAATAACAATGAATGATTTAGGTTGTTACGACACCTTATTGAAAGAAGATTATATTACCGTTTGGCCAAAACCTTTAGCTGTTTTTGACCCCTTACCTCCAGTATCAAATATGTATTTAACTGAAATTGATTTTGAAAATAATTCAGAAGGAGGTTTTCTTTATGAATGGAATTTTGGAGATGAGTCAACTAGTGAAAATTTTGAGCCTTCTTATCTATATAAAGATACAGGTCATTTTGTAACAGAGTTAATTGTAATAACAGAGCATGGTTGTCGTGATACAACCAATAGAAATGTAACGATAGAGCCCGTATTAAATGTTTACATTCCCAATACATTTACACCTAATGGCGATGGAAATAATGACGAGTTTTTTATAAAAGGATATGCAATTGCTAAAGAAGGATTTTCGTTTATGATTTTTGACCGTTGGGGAACTTTAATTTACAAAACAGAACAGTTTAAACCTTGGGACGGGACTTATAAAGGAGCTCCCGCTATTGAAGACGTTTATTCTTATACTGTAATATTAAAAGACGTGTTCGGAGAAACGCATACTTACAAAGGGCATGTAAACCTAATGAGATAATGAAATATAAGAGTAGTGGTAAATTGATGCTTACTGGAGAATACTTGGCGTTAGACAATGCTTTAGTATTGGCTTTACCAACAAAGAAAGGACAAAGCTTGGAAGTCGAACAAGAGATAGGAGAGGGTTTTGTTTTTTGGAATAGTTATACAAATGAACATCAAAAATGGTTCAGTGCTACATTCAAAATAAATGCTTTTGAAATTATAAAAACATCAGATGATAAAGTAGCAAAAACACTCGTAAAAATTTTAGAAACGGCTAATAATTCATCCTTAAATAAATTAGATGAAAACTTAAATTACGCTATCGATACGAGATTGGAGTTTTCTCAAAATTGGGGCTTGGGTAGTAGTTCAACTTTAATTAGTAATATAGCATTGTGGTTCAATATAGATGCTTTACAATTGCATTTTTCTGTATTTAATGGAAGTGGCTATGATGTTGCTTGTGCTGATTCGAAGAAAGGAATTACTTATCAAATAAATGATAAAAAACCTTTGATAAAAAAAGTTGATTTTGCTCCTGAGTTTAGGGATTCAATATTTTTTGTACATTTAAATAAAAAACAAAATAGCTATCAAGAAATAAAAGATTATAAAAAAAATCTGAATAAAGACGAATTAGATTATGCTATTCGAAAAATAAATTTAATTACAGAAAAGGTGCTCTGTTTATCGCATTTAGAAGAGTTTGAAGCCTTATTATTAGAGCATGAAGCTATCGTTTCAAAAATATTAAAACGTAAAACGGTTCAGCAGTTATTATTTAGTGATTATCAATCTGGAATTATAAAGTCTCTTGGAGCTTGGGGAGGCGATTTTGTTCTTGTTACAGGAGGGAATATTGATTTAGATTATTTTAGAAATAAAGGTTATCAAACAATTATCCCTTATACAGAAATGATTTTATAGCATAGATTTAAACAAAATAAAAGGCTAAATGAATTTCATTTAGCCTTTTTATTTTGTTATGTGTAGATGTTGTTTATTTAACCATATTAACTTCAACTCTTCTGTTTTTAGCTTTGTCTATTTCCGAACCTCCTTCCGAAGCTGATCGAAGTGAACTATGAGATTTTACTGAGATTCTTCCTTCGTCGATTCCTTTTTCTACTAAGTAAGCTTTAACTATCTCGCCTCTTTTTTCGTCTAGTTTTTGCCAGTTTTCGTTGTCTGGTTGTTTAGACGCTTTTGCATCTTCTTCTTTGTCTGAGTGGGCATTTAATTCTATTTTTACATCAGGGTTTTCTTTCATTAATTTCGCTAAATTATCTAAGTCAGCTAACATGACAGGGTCAATTTCTGATTTCATGTTGTCGAAATAAACTGTAGAGAATTTAATTTGTTGTTCTAAAGTAAATGCATCTTCGCTTGTGAATTGTTTGTGATAAATAACAGACTCTCCAATTCCAGCATTTTCTTTTTTCTTGTTACAATCACAATCTTCAGGGTTTTCTAGTATAAAAACTTCAACTTGATCGACATAATAATATGCTTTTGGTATTTGAGTTCCTGGTGTATCTTTTTTCTTTTTTAATTTTTCGTAACGAGTATCCTTGTTATTTTTAAAGTTTCCAATTATGATGAAGCGTTCTTTTCCTGTTGCTTTAAATACGCCACAAATAGGAACAAAACCATAGCGTGTAACTTGAATTTCATTATTGGAAGGAATAACAACTTTAGCTACTTCTTTCTTTTTTTCAAATATCACATCTTCTTTAGTTTCTATTTCGATGGGAGTTTTAGAAATGTACATTCCTAAATTATTTACTCCATATTTTGATAAATCAGATAGACTAACATGGTATTTTACACAATATTCCACATCTTTTTGCAAAGGACCAATAAGTTCAGTTTGTAAATAAGTACGAGGTTCTTTGTTGTGATAACTGTAAGCAACTATTCCTGCATAGTTTCCTTCTTGGGCATCCATTGGAAATTCTCTTCCGTTGGCATTGTCGGGTGCTGTTGCTATTTCTTTTGCTTTTGTAGAATACAAATCAGCTTTCATGGCTGTTGGAGAGTCCCAACCTTTTGCCATTGCTATTTTTTTTAGCTTTTTTAATTTACTTATTTTTCCGTCTATCACTTCAAAACTTGGGTTATCTACCAAGTTATTGTCATCGTCTTGTGCGTTTATCGAAAATGCTCCAAGACTAAATAGTCCTATTGTTAAAATCTGTTTGATTATCATAATATTTGTTTTCTTGTTTAGTAAACAGTATTCAAAAATACTATTTTTTTATGATTACTAACCATATTTCGTTCCAAAAGCTTAAAAATAGGGGTGATTAGGAATAAATATTGGTGTTTAACAAAAATTTAACACCTCTAATTATTAAAAATAAGGAGTGGAATGTATTTGTTAACTCGACTGTGAGATTAATTTTGTTTTTAAATATACCTTTTTCGAGGTATTGTAGCTCTGTTTATTTTATTCTAGTTTTGCCACTATATAGAATTAATCTAAATAAAAAAAATATGCTAAAAACAGTTACATTATTATTAATTTCAATAGCCTTATTTGGGTGTAATGAAAATCGAGTGTCAGAAGTAAAAGAAAGTGAAAAAATAGGAATTTTGATTGTTAATCATGGTTCTGTTGCGGAATCGTGGCGTAATATGCTGTTAGACATAGAAAAAAATGTAGAAGAGGATTTGCTGAAAAATGTAAAAATAACGGATGTAAAAACAGCATTTATGGAATATACCGAGCCTTCAATTGCTACGAGAATGAAAGAGTTTGATGAAGAAGGATATAGTCAAGTTGTTGTTGTACCTGTGTTTTTAACTGTTAGTTCTCATTATTCTCACGATATACCTGTAATTGTAGGGCTAAGTTCTGACCCTAAAATTAAAGCAGAATTGGATAAAGAAAAGATAGAAGTTTATAGAGCTAAAGCAAGAGTTACGATTACACCTCCTCTCGATTATTCTTCAATTTTAAAGAAAAACATAGAAAAAAGAGTGAAAGTTTTAAGTGATAATCCTGAAAATGAAGGGGTACTTTTGGTTGCTTATGGAGACAAGCAATACAACCAGCAATGGGAGGAAATGGTTGAAAATATAGGTAAGTTTTTGAAAATTAAAACAGGACATAATGATATTGCTTATGCGTGGTGTGGTCATTTGGTGGGTTATTCTTCTACTCCGACAGAGAATGGTATAAAAAAATTATTGGAATTAGATGACAATGTATTGGTTGTTCCTGTTTTAATAGCTAATGATCCTTATTTTCAAAGAGATATTATTCAAAAAGCTGTTGATAATGTAAAATATATCCAAGATGCTATTTTACCCGATAATAATGTTAATAATTGGGTTCGTGATATTGCGATAAAAACGGTTGAAGATTTATAAAATAAAATTTAATTGATTTTTATTTTGCGTTAGGGATAGTAGCGGCATCCTTTTTTATTTTTTTTAATAAAAAAGATATAGCGAATAGCCCGCTCGAACGCCCTAATTATTAGCTTAAGTCATTATGGTAAAAAAAATAATGGTAACTTGCCTTATACTGTCTTTTTTTCTCTTTTTTTTGATAAATGGTTCGCTAAAAATAAAGGAAGTACTCGTAAATTTAGAGGATGAAACGATGTTGTTTTCTAGTCCTTTGCTTGTAGGCTCAGAAAAAGAAAATGAGACATATAAAAAAGTAGGAAAGGTAGAAACGAGTGGGAATGGTTGGGGCTTGTTAGGTTTTGAGAGAAGGAGTGAGGAAGGGGGAATGCTTTCGTCGAAAGTTGAGGATTTAAAAGAAATAAAATTTGAGAGAGAACGGTTGCAGAGTCACTTAAAAAAAGCTAATCGATTCGGGCTATGAGTCTCAATTTGTAGCGACAGAAAATGGAGTTCTTTTATATGTAAAATTAAGCAATAAGAATTTAATTTATTTAGAAAACTACAATAAATTAAGGTATATTAGGGGGTATGCTGGTGCTATAAAAATTGGAGTTTTGATAAGTCAAGAAGGTAATATTGAGCAAGTTCAACATATCGCTTCAAAGGAAACTCAGAGCTATTTGACTAAGATTGCAAATGAAGGGTTTTATCAAGAGTTTTATAATGTTCCTTTAGAAAATGAAGTGGAGATAGATGCTGTTTCGGGGGCAACTCTAACGTCTGAAGCGATTATAAAAACAACGGAGGCATTAATAAATCTATATCGAAATGATTTTGAAGATAAATTGGTTGAAGATAGGAATATGGCTTCTTTTCAGTTGATTGCAATAAATTCTATTTGGTGGGTGCTGCATTTATTTATTATTGCTTTGTTTTACATTTATGGATTTCAAAAAAAATATAAAAAAACAAAACGAGATGTTAAGATTTTGAGCATTATTTCGGTCTTGTATATTGGTTTTTTTCTCAATAGTTCATTTACTTACGTGTCCTTAATTCATCCTTTTTTAGAGACTAGTCTATCGTCTTTTGTCGCTTTATATGCTTTGTTTTCGCTTTTGGGAGCTGTATGGAGTAAAAATATTTACTGTCAGTATGTTTGTCCTTATGGTCATCTCCAAAGAATTAGTTTGGGATTGACGAACAAACAGTTTGTTTCAACTTTTTTTATGCCTCACAAATGGGTGAAAAGGATTCGAGATTTTATTGCAGTAATACTCGTTACAGGTATATTATTGGGCTTGCGTTCGTGGGGTAGTTTTGAGGTTTTTCCAGATTTGTTTGGTTTAGATTTTACCTCTTATTGGTTTGGTGTCTCTTTACTGTTAATAGTTATAAATTTAAAATATCCTTTTATTTGGTGTAGAATAGCTTGTCCAACAGGGGCGGTGTTGGATAAGGTGAGTGAATTTTCAAAGGCAACCAAAAAGTGATTGTTGTTATTGAATGATGAAACAAGATTTAAATTAGCATTTAATAAAAAGAGTTGACCAAATGAATCAGAAAGGTAATTAAAATTTTCATAAAAAAATATTTTTAAGTGATGTTTGTGACTTAAATATAAAGCTTGATAAGTATGGGGAAATGTTGGTTTAATTGATAAAAAAAGGTGTTTATGTTTTATTTTAGTCTATTTCTATTTGTTGTAATGAAAGAAACGTAAGAAACGAAATAAACAAAAAACGTTTCCGAATCAAAAAAAATGATTACCTTTACAAAAAAATAGATATGTATAGTTTAATGATTCAATTAGTCACCTCTTTTTTTATTACGATTTATAGTTTAGTTGTTACGGTTGACAACGTAAAAAATAATGAAGGTTATTTATATGTTGCTATTTATTCTAATGAAAAAGGGTTTCCGATAGATATAGCCAAGTCAGATAAAATATTAAAAGTGAAAGCACACGAAGGAAAGGTGACAGTTCGTTTCAAAGATTTGGAAGAAGGAACTTACTCTGTTTCTGTTTTTCACGATGTTAATAATGACGAAAAGTTAAATACATCGTTCATTGGCATTCCTAAAGAGCCAATAGGAGTTTCTAATGATGCAAAAGGTTTTATGGGACCACCGTCTTTTGAAGCTTGTGCATTAAAACTTAAAGGAATGAAAGAAATAAAAATTAACTTATCTGAATTGTAATAAATATGGAAGCAAAAGAAAAAGATATTTATATAAAAGCAAGTAATTTATTTAAAACTTACGGCATCAAAAGTATGACGATGGACGATATCGCTCGTTCATTAAAAGTCTCAAAAAAAACATTGTATAAATATGTGAGTGATAAAAATGACTTGGTTTGTAAAGCTATTAAACTAGATTTGGACACGAGCGAATGTAAATTTAATGAAGTATGCAACAAAGATGTTGACCCCATAGAAGAGTTGTTTAATATAAATGAATTAGCTTCGGAACAACTAAAATCACTTCACCCCTCCGTAATGTATGACATTCAAAAATACCATCCAGAAGCTTGGGCTTATTTTGAAGAACATAAAAACACACACATCTACAATGGAGTGTTAGAAAATATGGAAAGAGGCAAGGAAATGGGATTTTATAGAGCAGAAATAAATTCTATCATTCTAGCCAAGTTATATGTCGCCCGTTTCGATGCTATATTTAATCCCGAAATTTTTTCTCCAATAGAATATTCTTTTGCTAAAATTCATAAAGAAATGATGGATTATCACTTGCATGGAATTTTAACCCCTAAAGGATTGGGTATTTTTAATAAAAAACAAGAAATTAATAAGGAACATAAATGAAAAGTAAATTCTATATAATTGCACTTCTCTTGCTTACAAAAGTAGGAGTAGGACAACAATCGTTTTCGCTAAAAGAAGCTCAAGATTACGCAATAGAGCATAATCAGAAAGTGATGAATGCGGATATTGATTTAAAAATTGCAGAAAAAAAAGTATGGGAAACTACTGCAGCAGGATTGCCTCAAGTATCAGGTAGTGTAAAGTTTCAAAACTTTTTAGATATTCCAACTTCGGTATTGCCAGCTAATACTTTTAATCCGATGGCTCCAAAAGGAGAATTGATAGGGGTTAAATTTGGGACGAAATACAATACGAATGCTTCATTGCAAGTGAGTCAACTTCTTTTTAGTGGTAATTATTTAGTAGGCTTACAGGCTGCAAAAACATATACCAACTTGAGTAAACAATTGCAAGATAAATCGAAGCAAGAAATAAAACAAGAAATAGCAGATTCTTATTATACTATTTTAGTGCTAAAGGAAAATATAAAAACCCTTGATTCTACCCTCGTAAAAGTTAACGATTTATATAAAATTACTAAAATATTGGTCGAAAAT
Source organism: uncultured Flavobacteriales bacterium (assembly GCA_947311095.1). Taxonomy (GTDB): domain Bacteria; phylum Bacteroidota; class Bacteroidia; order Flavobacteriales_D; family Parvicellaceae; genus S010-51. The sequence goes on along the minus strand of CAMZKF010000160.1, from coordinate 5,776 downwards.
AAAGTGATGGAATCGGTACATGAATCTCAATTAAAACTATCGGTATTAAAGGTTAAAAATGCTATTACTAAAGTAAAATCTCAATTGGAGGTTTCTAAATCTTTTCTGAAAATGCAAATGGGAATGGACTTAAACGCAACTATTGAGTTGACAGATGTTTATGAAAATATAATTGCTAATGCCATTAATACTACGGATGAAAATATGGCAGTTTCAAACAATATTAACTATCAATTGCTAAGTACCCAATTATTGTTAAATCAATTGAGTTATAAAAACACAAAAGCAAATTACTTACCTTCTTTAGCTGCTTTTTTCTCGCATCAGCAAAATGCATTGCGCAATGATTTCGATTTATTTGATAGCAATAAAAATTGGTATCCAACAACTGTTTGGGGACTGACTTTAAATGTTCCTATTTTTAGTAGTGGAAAACGAGCTTCGCAAGTAGGACAAGCTAAACTTGAAATGGAAAAAACTCAAAATTCAATGAATCAATTGAGTGAGGGGTTAAAGATGCAAATGATTCAAGCAAAAGCAGGTTTTGATAACGCTAAAGAAAGCTATGAAACACAATTAGTAGCTGTTAATGTGGCAAAAGAAATATTAAAAAACAACGAAATAAAATATAAAGAAGGAGTTGTTTCGAGTATGGAATTAACGCAAGTTCAAAATCAATTATTACAAACCCAAACAGAATTAACAAATGCTAGTTTTGAATTAATAAAAGCAAAATTAGCGATTGATGTATTATTAAATAAATTTAACTAATGAGTCACAAATATAAAATAGCCCTTATAACCTTAGCAATAGCATCGTTAGTAAGTTGTAGTTCTACCGATTTAGATGTTTTGAAAAAAGAACAGTCTAATCTAGAATCAGAAATAAAATCAAAACAAAACGAGCTAGATAAGATCGTAAAAAAAATAGCAGAATTAGATACGACGAGCCTTGAGGAAATTTATTTACCTAGGGTTTCAGTAGTTGCATTAAAAACCGATACGTTTAATCATTTTTTTGAAATACAAGGAGCAATTGAAGCAGTTAAAAATGTAATGGTAGTACCAGAAGCAGGAGGATTAATAAAAACGTTACCCGTAAAAGAAGGTCAGTACATTTCTAAAGGTCAGATAATCGCTTCTTTTGACGCTAAAGTGATAGCTTCCAATATAAAAGAATTGGAAGAACAACTAGATTTAGCGAAGTATATGTTCGAAAAACAAAAAGCTTTAATGAATCAAGGAGTGGGAACAGAATTAAATTTTAAACAAGCAGAAGGTCGTTATAAAACGTTGCAAGAAACACTAAACACCTTAAAAACACGACAAGGTAAATTTGTTTTAAAAGCTCCTTTTAGTGGCTATGTTGAACACGTTTTTCCTGTTGTAGGACAAATGGCGGGTCCTTCAACACCTATTATTCAATTAATAGACTTGAATGAAATGAATGCTACTGCTTCTATATCGGAAGCGTACCTTAAAAAATTGAACGACAATAGCTTGGTAAATGTATTTTTTCCAGCATTAGACATTGAATTAAAAAAACTTCCAATCAAAAGATTAGGAAAGTTTGTCAATCCTGTCAATAGAACAGTAATTATGGAAGTGGAAATTCCTAAAACAGGGAAAAATATGGTTCCAAATCTTATGGCGGTTATGAATGTAAGGGACTATCAAAACCCAAAAGCTATTGTAGTGCCTTCTAGTGTTATTTTAAAAGATTCAAAACAAGATTCTTATGTTTATGTGCTTAAACCGAACGGTAAAGTAACGAAAACGGCGATAGAGGTAGGTCAAAGTTATAAAGGGAAAACAGAGGTGTTAAAAGGATTGAATAATGGAGATAAAGTAATCGACAAAGGAGCTAGAAAGCTAGTCGATGGAGATGAGGTTGAAGTTGTGGATTAAAAGTGGTTTTTAACAATACAAAGAATAGAATAAAGTAAAAAACTCAATATAATTTTGAGGCTTATAATCTAAAATTAAAATGAATAAAAATAAAATAGACAGCATAAAAGAGTTTGCACTTTCAACACTTTCTGTCAACAATCGTAAAACGGTTTACTTGATTATTGCAATTATTCTTATAGGAGGAGTTTCTTCTTATTTTAATATGGCGAGAGAAAGTTTTCCAGAGGTTCAAATTCCAGAAATATATGTAAATGTTCCTTATCCTGGAAATTCGCCAGATATTATCCAAGATAAAATTATAAAACCTTTAGAAAAGGAATTAAATACCATAAAGGGAATTGATAAAATTGAAGCAACTGCTATTCAAGATTTTGGAATTGTGAAAATTAAATTTGATTTTTCAGTTCCTGCCGATGAAGCAAAAAAACTAGTTGAAGATGCCTTGTCCGATGCTCAGGGAAATAAAGACTTCGCACAAGATTTACCTATAAATCCTACCGTTCAAAAAATGGATATGAACGAAATGCCGATTCTAAATATCAATATTTCAGGTAATTATCCCGTACAGTTTTTAAAAGAAAAAGCCGAATATTTAAAAGATAAAATAGAAGGGCTTCCCGAAATAAACAAAGCCGATATTAGAGGAGTTCAAGAACAAAAACTAAAAGTTGAAATTAGAAAATACGATGCAGAAGCTAAGCAGGTTAGTTTTAGAGATGTAGAAACAGCAATTAAAAATGACCACTTAGCAATTGGTGCAGGAAATTTAAAAGTCGATGGAATTGATCACTTTGTAATTATTGACGGAAAATTTAAATCGGAAGAAGAACTTAAAAATTTAGTTGTAAAACATGAAGGTTTTAACGATGTTAGGTTGTATGAAGTAGCCGATGTTTCTTTTGGCGATGTCGATACCGTTAGCTATGCTCGTCAAGGAGGAAATCCAGTAGTGATGATTGATGTGAAAAAGAGAGGAGGAGCAAACATTATAAATGCCATTGATGGAGTAAAAAGAATTGTAAATGAAGCTTATGGTAAAGAAATTCCTAAAAAAACAATTTCCATTACGTTAACCAATGACCAATCCAATAAAATTCGTTCGCAAGTTAGTAACCTCGAAAATTCTATTATTTTCGGAGTCTTATTAGTTGTAGGAGTACTTTTGTTTTTTCTAGGATTGAGAAACTCATTGTTTGTAGGAATAGCTATTCCTTTTTCAATGTTTATGTCTTTTGCTTTCTTGCACATGGCAGGAGTTACGTTAAATATTATGGTACTTTTTTCATTAGTTCTAGCCTTGGGAATGCTAGTTGATAACGGAATTGTAGTAGTAGAAAATATTTATAGGTTAATGGACGAAGAAGGACTAGATAGTTTTGAAGCAGCTAAAAAAGGAGTGGGAGAGGTAGCTTTACCTATTATAGCTTCCACGGCTACAACGTTAGCTGCATTTATTCCGTTAGCGCTTTGGCCTGGTATTATGGGCGAGTTTATGAAATATTTACCCATTACATTAATGATTGTTTTAGGTTCATCACTATTTGTAGCTTTGGTTATAAATCCAGTACTTACCGCTGTATTAATGAAAGTAGAACAAGCTGTTCCCAATAGAAAAAGAGCCAGTATTGTATCTTTAATCGCCTTGGTTATTGCAATTGTGTTTTACGCTTTAGCTAATTTATTGTGGGGGAATATTTTTATGACCGTAGCATTATTTACGGCATTAAATGCCTTTGTTTTAATTCCTTTGTCAAATAATTTTCAAGAAGTAGTTTTACCTTTTTTAGAAAATGGATATAAGCAATTGTTGAAAGGTGTAATGAAAGGTAAACGACCGATTTGGATTTTCTTAGCGACGTTCGGAATGCTGTTTTTATCCTTCTTTTTGGTTGGAGCATTTCCTCCAAAAGTTTTATTTTTTCCCGATAATCAACCGAATTATTTAAACGTATTTGTAGAACATCCAGCAGGAACAGAAATTAGAGTAACTAATAAAACTACTTTAGATGTCAAAGCTATAATCGAAAAAGTTTTAGCAGAAAATAAAATAGAGATAGATGGTCAAGAAACAGCCTATTCGGACATTTATGATGTTCAAAAAATAGAAGATGAAAAAGGGCATATTCATTATGATACCATTCGTTTTGTAGAATCTATAATAGAACAAGTAGGAAAAGGGACTGCCGACCCTATGGAAGGACCTTCTTTTGGCGAAACGCCTCATAAAGCAAGAATCTCAATTTCATTTTGTGAATTTTCACATCGAAAAGGAGCGAATACCTCTTTGGTTATGGAAAAAATTCAGAAAGCTCTAAAAAATTGGTCTTATGCAGACGTAAAAATTACAGTAGGTAAAGAAAGCAATGGACCTCCCCAAGAACCTCCTGTGAATATCGAAATTTCAGGGTCAGAAAATTACAAAGAATTAGTATTGGCAGCCGAAAAAGTTCGCATTTTCCTAGATAAAAAACACACCAAAGGAATACAAAAATTGACCAATAGTGTTGTCTTAAATAAAGCTGAAATAAAAATTGATTTGGATAGAGAATTTCTAAGAAGAAATGGAATGTCAACAGGTCAAATCGCTTCGACTATTCGTACAGCATTGTTTGGTAAAGACATCGCATCTTACAACAAACCCAACGACGACGAGTCTTACGATATAAATTTGCGTTTTGGAAGTCAGTTTAGAGGAGATATAGATGCTTTACTAGATCAAAAAATAATGTTTATGAACAATAGAGGAGTCAAGTTAAATATCCCCGTTCGTTCGGTAGTAAAAGACGTTAGAATCGAATATACCAATAGTTCGATTAAACGATTGGATTTAGAAAACATTGTAACCGTATTTTCAGACGTAGAGCAAGGTGCAAATGCCAATGAAGTGGTAGATGTTTTAAAAAATCAAATGAAAGAATTTGATTTAACAGAAGAAGGAAAACAATTTAAAGATGCAGGATTGAGCTATGAATTTACAGGACAGTTGGTGCAACAAGCCAAAGAAATGAAATTTTTAAGTACAGCTTTACTGGTGGCGGTATTCTTAATTTTATTGATAATCGTTATGCAGTTCAATTCGTTTTCTACGCCAATTATAATACTGTTTTCCGTAGTATTAAGTTTGGTTGGAGTGTTCATGGGAATATTTATTACCCGAGACGACTTTGTAATTATGATGACAATGATAGGAATAATATCTCTAGCAGGAATAGTAGTAAACAATGCAATTGTGCTAGTCGATTATACCAATTTATTAATTGGACGTAAACGTAGAGCGTTGGGGTTAAAAGAAACTGACATTCTTCCCAATTCCGAAATAATAGAAGCGATTATTCAAGGAGGAAAAACAAGAATACGTCCCGTATTGCTTACCGCTATTACAACCATATTAGGATTAATTCCGTTGGCAGTAGGGTTAAATATAAACTTCTTTACCTTCTACACCGATTTAGATGCTCAAATTTTCTTTGGAGGAGACAATGCTATCTTTTTTGGACCAATGAGTTGGACAGTGATTTATGGTTTAACATTCTCAACATTCTTAACCTTAGTGGTTGTTCCAATTATGTATTATTTGTTGTACCGATTCAAATTAGTTATCTATCGCCTGTTTAAATGGGAAATGAAAACAAATTTATAAAGAAAAAAAGAGGCTGTTTTTATCTAAAGAAGTATGAGTCCGAATAAAACTATTTAGTTGTTGCATTTCATACTTTGATTGGTATTATTAGGGCGTTTAAACGAACTGTCCATTTGTAGTTTTTGTTTTTGACCAGCGTACACTAACCCCAAAAGGAACTCATAAAATCGTTCTTTTGAGCTAAGTTTTACTACTGGTCAAAAACAAAAAGCTACCACTACCATTT
>CAMZKF010000159.1 GCA_947311095.1 uncultured Flavobacteriales bacterium | reverse complement strand
TAAAAATAAATTGAATTATTTTTTTGCTAGTTGATGAATAAAATCTATTCATAGCCTTAGCTATGAATAGATTTTATGAAGATAAATAGTGAAAAAAGAAAGGGTTTATTTAGCTTATTTTGATGTTCTTTTGGTATAATAATTAACTACAAACTTATCCCACGAAATAGACCTCGTTTTACTTTCAAATAAAACATATTATCCTTATCTTCGCAAAACTAGCTAAGCACATAAAACTATGAGTAATACCACAGAAAAAATAGAATTTGAAGCATTTAAGAAAGAAGTAATAGAAGATTATACTCTAGCTTGTATCAGTAGAGAAACGTCATTGTTAGGGCGAAAAGAAGTATTGACAGGTAAAGCTAAATTTGGTATTTTTGGAGACGGAAAAGAAGTCGCTCAATTAGCCATGGCAAAACAATTTAAAAATGGAGATTTTAGATCTGGATATTACAGAGATCAAACCTTTATGATGGCAATAGGAGCACTAACGGTGCAACAATATTTTGCTGGATTATATGGACATACCAATTTAGAGTTAGAACCTATTTCAGGAGGACGACAAATGGGAGGACATTTTGCAACCCGCAGTTTAGATGCAAATGGAGATTGGAAAAATTTGATGGAGCAAAAAAATTCGAGTGCAGACATTTCCCCTACCGCAGGGCAAATGCCTCGTCTATTGGGACTCGCATTAGCTTCTAAAATGTTTAGAAACAATCCTCTATTAAAAGGTTCAACAACTTTTTCCAACAAAGGAAACGAAGTAGCTATTGGAACAATTGGAGATGCAAGTACCTCTGAAGGTTTGTTTTGGGAAACCATAAATGCAGCTGGAGTTTTAGAAGTACCTATGGCTATGTCTATTTGGGACGACGGCTGGGGAATTTCAGTTGCTCGTAAATATCAAACTACAAAAGATAGTATTTCAGAAGCTTTAGCTGGTTTTAAGAAAACAAAAGAATCAAATGGGTATAATATTTACAAGGTAAAAGGTTGGGATTACCCTACTTTAGTAAAAACATACGCCGAAGCTATAGAAAAATGTAGAACAAACCATACGCCAACACTAATACATGTAGTAGAAGTCACTCAACCTCAAGGACACTCAACCTCTGGTTCGCACGAAAGATATAAAACCGAAGAACAACTTGCTTGGGCTAAAGAGTATGACTGTATAGAACAAATGAAAAAATGGATGTTGAGTGATGCCAATTTTTCTGGAAAAGCAATTGCTAGTGAAGAAGAATTAACCAACATTAGAAAAGAAGCGAAAAAAGAAGTTAGAAAACAGCAAAAACAAGCTTGGATTGATTTCTTAAATGAACTTAAAGCAACCAAAGCTACTGCAATTCAATTATTGACAAATCTAGCCAACGAAAGTCAACAAAAAGTATTTATTTCAAAAATAAACAACGAACTTTCATCTTCTTTAGATCCCAATAAAAAAGAAATTCTAGGGTTTGCCAAAAAAGCATTGAGGTTAACTCGTAATGAAAATTTAACATCTAGGACAGCATTAATTAATTGGATAGAAAACATACACTTAGATGCTCAAGAAAAATTTGGCTCTAAGCTCTACTCTACTTCTAAAGACTCTCCTTTAAAAATTAAAGAAGTTTCTCCACAATTTGACGAAGACTCAAAGATAGTAGATGGAAGAATTGTATTGAGAGAAAATTTTAGAGGATTATTTGATAAATACCCTGAACTACTAACTTTTGGAGAAGATACAGGAAAAATAGGTGGAGTAAACCAATCGTTAGAAGGATTACAAGAACAGTTTGGAGAATTACGAATATCTGACACAGGAATTAGAGAAGCTACCATTATAGGACAAGGTATAGGAATGGCTTTAAGAGGTCTTAGACCAATAGCTGAAATACAATACCTAGATTACCTACTCTATTGTTTACAAATAATGAGCGATGATTTAGCAACAACGCATTGGCGAACAAAAGGAGGTCAAAAAGCTCCTTTAATAATCCGAACAAGAGGGCATCGTTTAGAAGGGGTTTGGCACGCAGGTTCTCCTATGGCAGGAATAATAAACTTAGTCAAAGGGATTCACGTCTGCGTACCTCGAAACATGACCAAAGCAGCTGGATTTTACAACACTTTACTTGAAGGAGATAACCCTGCTTTAGTTATAGAATGCTTGAATGGATACCGTTCTAAAGAAAAAATGCCAGAGAATTTAACGGAATTTAAAACACCTCTAGGTATTCCTGAAATAGTAAAAGAAGGTAACGATGTAACCGTAGTTAGCTATGGATCAACATTTAACCTTTGTGAAATTGCAGCTAAACAATTACAAGAAGTAGGTATTTCAATTGAATTGATTGATGTGCAAACCTTAATTCCTTTTGACATTAATCATACAATAGTTGACTCGTTAAAGAAAACGAATAAGATTATATTTATAGATGAAGATTTTGAAGGAGGAGCAACAGCATATATGATGCAACAAGTCTTACAAAATCAAGGTGGGTATTATTATTTAGATGCTCAACCCAAAACGTTGACTGCAAAACCACATCGCCCAGCATACGGTACTGATGGTGATTATTTCTCTAAGCCAAGTGCTGATGATATTTTCGATGCTGTTTATGAAATAATGCATGAAGACAATCCTTTAGAATTTAAGGCTATTTATTAAAATAAAAAAAGTAAACCAAACTAATTTATAACAGATTAGTTTGGTTTTAAGTTTAAATATATATGAAGCATATTTTATTTTCTGTCCTTCTATTTTTTAGTTTTACGACTTTGGCTCAAGACCAATTAAGCATTGAAGATGCTGTAAAAGTAGGATTAGCTCAAAATTTTGACATTATAATTGCAAATAAAAGTATTGAAATAAACAACAATAATAATACATGG
>CAMZKF010000158.1 GCA_947311095.1 uncultured Flavobacteriales bacterium | reverse complement strand
ACATCAAAATAAGCTAAATAAACCGTTTCTTTTTTCACTATTTATCTTCATAAAATCTATTCATAGCTAAGGCTATGAATAGATTTTATTCATCAACTAACAAAAAAATAATTCAATTTATTTTTAACTCATTTTAATATTCATTTGGTATAATTTCGGCAAATTTACTAAAATTAGAGTAGAACGTAAACCTTGTATTCACTTTTTATATCTATGTCAGTATTTTCCTTCTGTTTTTTTTAACAAAATTTAAGTTATCACCAAAAATAACTAGAAATAATAACCGTTGTTAATATCTAATTAGCATTGAAAATTAATTTACTTTTACGATTGATTATATTTGCACTCGTACCATAAAAAAAAGAACATGGATAGTAAAATAATAAAAGGTTTTAGTAAAAAGAACAAAACGGAAAAAATTGATTGGATAATTAAAAATTATCTTAACAACGACTATTCATATAAAGATTTCTTAAAATCTTATTGGCACACAGACTCAAAAACCCAAAAACTTCACGACGAATTTATAGAAAACACCATTTCAAATTTTTATATTCCTTTAGGAGTAGCTCCAAATTTTAAAATAAATGACAAAATTTATTGCGTTCCTATGGCAATAGAAGAAAGCTCAGTAGTTGCAGCATCAGCTAAATCGGCTTCATTTTGGTTGAATAGAGGAGGATTTAAAGCGACTGTAATTTCAATGATAAAAATTGGGCACGTTCATTTTGCTTGGCATGGAAATTACGACAAATTAAGAACTGTTTTTGAAAAAATTAAACCTAAATTTTATTCCGATACTGATAACCTCACTGCTAATATGCAAAAAAGAGGAGGAGGAATCTTAGACATTCAATTGATAAACAAATCAGACTTAGAGCCAAATTACTATCAATTAATGGCAAAATTTGATACCAAGGATTCTATGGGAGCTAATTTCATCAATAGTTTACTCGAAGAGTTTTCTAAAACATTGAAAAGAGAATTAGCAAATGACCATACATTAACAGATACAGAAAAAGAAGTACAAATTATTATGTGCATACTTTCTAATTACACTCCCGAATGTATTGTAAAGTCGGAAGTTAGTTGTAAAGTCGAAGAATTAACAGAGGGTACAGATATGTCTGCTGATTTATTTGTAGAAAAATTTAAACAAGCCGTACATATCGCCACCATAGAACCATACAGAGCAACAACACATAACAAGGGAATTTACAATGGAATTGACTCCGTTGTAATTGCCACAGGAAATGATTTTAGAGCCGTAGAAGCTTCGGGGCATACTTATGCGGCAAAAGACGGTCAATATAGAAGCCTCACTCACGTTGAAGTTAAAAATGGTATTTTTAAATTTTGGATAGAAGTACCGATGGCATTGGGTACAGTTGGAGGTTTAACAAAATTGCACCCAATGGTTAAGTTTGCTTACGATTTACTAGGAAATCCAAATGCAGAAGATCTTATGAAAATTACAGCTACCGTAGGCTTAGCTCAAAACTTTGGTGCGCTTCGTTCATTAGTTACTACAGGCATTCAAAAAGGGCACATGAAAATGCACCTCTTAAACATTTTAAATCAACTGGGAGCTAGTGACGAAGAAAAAAAGACTTTTGTAGAAGAATTTAAAACAAAAACCGTCACACACAAAGCGGTAGTTGATTTATTTAACCAGATAAGAAAAAATTAAAACAATGAAAATAGCACTTTTAGGATACGGAAAAATGGGAAAGGTTATTGAGAAAATAGCCATAGAAAGAGGACATCAAATTGTTTTAAAAACAAACAGTGCAACGTTATTTAGCCCCGATGATTTATACGATACTGATGTTGCTATTGAATTTTCAACTCCTAAAAATGCTGTTTATAATATTATGACTTGTTTTGAAGCTAATGTTCCAGTAGTAGTTGGCACAACGGGTTGGTACTCCGAATTTGATAGAATTAGCAATAGATGTAAGGCAGAAAATCAAGCTTTAATTTATGCCACTAATTTTAGTATTGGCGTAAATTTATTTTTTGAAATGAATAAAAAACTAGCTAAACTAATGAACAACTACCCACAATACAACGTTCAGGTAGAAGAAATACATCACACCGAAAAACTAGACGCTCCAAGTGGCACAGCGATAACTACCGCAGAACAAATTATAAAAGAAATCGACAGTAAGAAATCGTGGAAAAATAACACCGAAACAAAAGCTTCCGATATATTGATAACCTCGAAAAGAATAGATGCTGTACCTGGCACACATACAGTAGCTTACAATTCTTCTATCGACTCTATAGCCTTGCGACATGTTGCAAAAAATAGAGATGGTTTTGGAATGGGAGCAGTAATCTCGGCTGAATATATACTGGGTAAAAAAGGACTTTACACAATGAAAGATGTTTTATTTAGTAATTGACATTGAAATGCATTTAATAAATAGTTTTTTTCTTCATCAATAAGAAAAAAAACGCCTTTACTTCTTTCTGCACATTTCAAAATTAAATTGGTTTAATAAATATATAATTTTTACATTCGTAGTCTTATAACAAGAACATTAAAATAATAAAAGAATAAAATGACAATAATACAACTTTTAATCTATTCAATGATAGTCGTTCATTTCGCCTCTCTTTACAAAATTTTTGAAAAAGCGGGACGACCTACTTGGGAAGGTTTTGTTCCTGTTTACAATTATTTTATTTGGTTAAAAATACTTAAAAAACCGTGGTGGTGGTTATTCTTTTTTATAATTCCATTTGTAAACATTGTTATTACCATCGCTTTACACGTAGAAACGATGCGTTTATTTGGTCGATACGATGCGAAAGAAACTATACTTTGTATTGTTTTACCTTGGTATTACATTCCAGAACTAGCCTACGATAAAGACGCTGAAATAGAAGCTCCAACAGACTGGACAAAGAAAAAAGACCGAGAAAAAAGAACCCTTCACGATCATATTACACTATTCTTTATGGCTCCTTTCATTGGTCATGCCATTTTATTATTATTTAAACTTTTAGGAGCTAAAGACAAAGAAGGTAAAAAATCTATGCCAGCAGAATGGACTGACGCATTAGGATTTGCTATTGTAGCTGCTACAATTATTAGAACTTTTACATTTGAAGCCTTTACAATTCCTACTGGTTCGATGGAAAAAACAATGTTGATTGGAGATTATTTATTTGTAAACAAATTAAAATACGGTCCTAAGATACCTGAAACACCTCTCTCTATTCCATTTATACACAATAGATTGCCTGGTACAATGACTCAAAGTTATGTCGAATGGATAAAAAATGATTATTTCCGTTTGCCTGGTTATGGAAAAATAACTAGAAATGACATCATGGTTTTTAATTGGCCTGTTGGAGATTCTGTATTATTGCATCCCGAAGTAGCCGCCCATGATTACTACGCATTCGTAAGAGATGGAGCTTTTCAAAAAGCAGGAAAAATGATTCCTTTACTCGATAAGAACGGAAACAAACAATATTATCAGAATGGCGAAATAGCAAAACAATTTGTTCCAATGACAAAAGAAGAATTTGAAAAAATAAAAGATCAAGCATTCGACAAAGAAAGAGCTCGTTTAGCCGCTGGAGGAGGATTGAGAAACATAAAAAAAACACAAGGAATTGGAAGGTTGCCTAATGACAAAAAAGAGAACTACATAAAAAGATGTGTAGGTATAGCTGGAGATACCTTGTCTATTGTAAATGGTAATATTCTTATAGATGGAGTAACTCAAGAATTGCCTGAATACGCTCAATATCGATATGATTTTTATTTTAAATTAAGTAATAGAACTTACACCAAATCGGATTTTACAGATCAATTCAATATTTATTATAGGGATATTATTCCCGATTCAAAGCAACAAGATGAACTTGACATTATGATTGGGCATTACACTATTACTTGTAATCCTAAATTTGCAAATTTAATGAAAAACCATCCTGCTATTGATTCCATTGTGGAGCGAATACACCCAAGAGGTGTTGATTATGCATTGGAAGGACGCTACTACCCTATTTATCCACATGACCCTTCGTTTGATTGGAGCAGAGATAATTTTGGACCTTTGTTTATCCCTAATAAAGGAAGTACAATTGAATTGAACGAAAAAAATTATATACTATACAAAAGAGCTATTACAGCTTATGAACTTCATGATTTAGAAAAAAGAGCAGACGGATTTTATGTTGATGGAGAAAAAGCTTCTCATTATACGTTTGAAAGCGATTATTATTGGTTAATGGGTGATAATAGACACGGTTCGGTAGATTCTCGTTACTGGGGACTTGTTCCTGATACCCATGTTGTAGGTACAGCTTCATTTGTTTGGATGTCTCGACATCCCGAAAAACCATTATTTGATGGAGGCATAAGATGGGAAAGAATATTTTCTTTTGTGAAATAATTGCACAAAACACGACACTGTTTAAATCCTCGATATTTTGCGTTAGGGATTGTAGCTTTGTTTGAGCTCTTTTTTGTTTATTTTGTTTGAGTATTTTTAAACAAAATAAACAAAAAAAGCGAGTGCGGAAAGCCCGCTCGAACGCCCTATTCAACAATTAAATTATGGAATAATATTTGAACTTGATTTTATAAATATACAGCACAACACTATGAAATATTTTATTTATTTACTCTTTCTTTTATCCTCTTTTTCTTCATTTGCCCAAGATGAAGAAGATGAAATAGATCCAAACTGCATTCCCCCTACCGAAAAATCTGCTGTAAAAAAGTGGGATAAAGCACATGATACAAAAAAATACGATTACAAAGAACGTATGCGAATGTATAAAGATTTACTTGCAGACTATGAAGACAATGCTGCAATTATGTGGGAAATAGCAAAAATGACATTTCCTAGAGCTAAAGTTAGTGGCGACTATTCAATTCCCGAAAAATATTACAACATGATTATTGCGGTATGTCCCGAATATCATGCAGATGTTTACTATCAATTGGGGCTTATTTATTACAAACAAAAAAAAGACTGCGAAGCTTATAGCACTTTCCAAAAATTTTTAGATTTCCCATCGGACGATGATACAAAATTAAGTAGAAAATATCCCAAACAACTTACCGATGTAGAAAATATAATGCCTGAAATAGATTATTATTGTAATTTTTACAAAAAACCCGTACAGTTTAACCCCATAGTTGTAGAAAATGTTTCTTCAGCAAGTAAAAATGAGTTTTTACCAATGATATCGCCAGACAACGAGCTCATCTATTACACCCGAGAATACGAATACAAAGCAAAAGGAGATATTATCACTCAAAAAATTCAAGAATTTACAGAAAGTAAAAGAATTGATGCTTATTCAAAATTTGACGGAGGGGAAAAAATGCCCCCACCTTTTAATGTAGGTCCAAGATACGGAGGAGCGACACTATCGTTAGACAATAAAGAATTGTACATCTGCTCTTGCGAAAAAGAAGCCAATTATTTTAACTGCGATATATTCGTTACCCAATATGACATTGTTGAAGTAAAAGGAAAGAAAAAATACGTTTGGTCAGAATTAAAAAATTTAGGAGATGCTATAAACGGATCTAAAACTTGGGAAGCTCAACCTTCATTATCTGCCGATGGACAAACCTTATATTTTGCTTCGGCTAGACCAGGAGGAATGGGAAAAACCGATATTTATTTTTCGGAAAGACAAGCAGACGGAACATGGAGTACCGCCCAAAACATGGGAAGACCAGTAAACTCTGAAGGAGCTGACAAAGTCCCTTTTATTCATACCGACAGTAAGACGCTTTACTATGTCTCCGAATGTTCACAAAATAGACTTGGAGCAGGAGGTTTAGACATATTTTACACCCGTTTTAATGAAAAAACAAAGAAATGGAACAAACCCAACAACATCGGTTACCCAATAAATACAGAAGCAGACGAAGATGGAATAATTGTCAGTACTGATGGGCAAAAAGCTTATTTTTCTTCTACCCGCTCCAAAGAAGGCGTAGGCGGAAAAGATATTTTCTATTTTACAATGCCACTAAAAGCTAGACCCGACGAAGTAAAACTTATAAAAGGGAAAGTAGATTCTGATAATTATGATGATTTAAAAAATACAGAAGTCGAATTTAGATACAAAGATGGAACAACTAAAAAATCTAAATTAAACGCCGATAATGAAGGTAACTATGTAACAGTGGTCAATATGGGAAAAAAGAAAGAAGATGTATTAATGCAAATAAAACAAAAAGGAAAAGCATTTGAATCTAAACTAATCAAACACGAAAAGACAACTGCAAAAAACACTTTTGTAAAAAATCAATCATTGGAAATAAAAGAAATAAAAAAAGGAGGTACTTACACCTTAAACAACATAACTTACGCTACAAACTCAGCTGTAATTTCGGAAGATTCAAAACTTGTTTTAGATGGATTTGCTGACTGGCTATTGCAAAATGAAAAAATAAAAATAGAAATACAAGGACATACCGATGATTTAGGGAATGACGCTTCAAATTTAGCCTTATCGCAAGATAGAGCTTATTCTGTAATGGAATACTTATCTGAAAAAGGGTTAAAACTAAAACGTATGAAATTTAAAGGCTATGGAGAAACACAACCAAAAGTACCTAATAACTCTCCAGAAAACAGAGCAAAAAATAGAAGAACAGATTTCAAAATTCTATAATCTACTTATTCTAGTTAGCAAACACCTCTAAAAAGTT